>NZ_LRIB01000041.1:0-196757 GCF_001758715.1 Janthinobacterium sp. HH104
TGCTCTTCGATCATGTCCAGGCTGTACGCATCTTTTTCGTGCGTCCAGTTCGTCAGCTCCTCTTCCCAGGCCGCCTTCTCGGCTTGCACGGTGGCATAGCGCTCGTCGCGCGTGGCGTCGCAATCGAGGCTCTTGCCGTCCAGGCGGGACAGGATGGCTTTCGCGGCCGCCTTGGCGTCGCCGCAGATGCCCACCGAAATCTTTTTGACCAGGCCCAGCATCTTGTTGTCCGCGTCGATCTGGATGATCTTCGCGTTCTTTGGCCAGTAATCCATGCCGTGCTGCGGCAAGGTGCCGAACGGGCCCAGGCGCGAGCCTAAAGCGACGACGACGTCGGCCTTGGCGATCAGTTTCATGGCAGCTTTCGAACCTTGATAACCAAGCGGACCGCACCACAGCGGATGGCTGGCGGGGAAGGAGTCGTTGTGCAGGTAGCTGTTGACGACGGGGGCGCCCAGGCGCTCGGCCAGGGCCTTGCATTCCTCGATGGCTTCGCCCATGACGACGCCGCCGCCCGAGATAATCACGGGGAACTTGGCTTTCGCCAGCAGTTCGGCCGCATCGTTGAGGCTTTGTTCGCCGCCGGCGCCACGGTCCAGGCGGTTCGGTTTCGGAATCTCGGCCTTGATTTCGCCATAAAAATAGTCGCGCGGGATGTTCAGTTGCGTCGGACCCATTTCGGACATCGCGCGGTCAAAGCAGCGGCCCGTGAATTCCGCCATGCGGGCAGGGTTGGTGACGTGGCCCTGATACTTGGTGAATTCCTCGAACATCGGCAACTGGTTCGCTTCCTGGAAGCCGCCCAGGCCCATGCTCATGGTGCCCGTTTCCGGCGTGATGATCACGACCGGGGTGTGCGCCCAGTAGGCGGCGGCGATGGCTGTCACGCAATTACTGATGCCGGGACCGTTCTGGCCGATGACGACGCCATGGCGGCCCGAGACGCGGGCGTAACCGTCGGCCATGTGGCCGGCGCCCTGCTCGTGCACGACAGGAATCAGGCGGATGCCGGCGGGCGCAAAAATGTCCATCGGGTCCATGAAGGCCGAGCCCATGATGCCGAACATGTCGGTCACGCCATTGGCGGCCAGGGTTTCCACGAACGCTTCGGAAGGCGTCATTTTTTGCGGGCCAACAGGTATCGCGGCTGCGGCGGCTTTTTGGTCGGACAAATCGGTCATGGCTCAGTCTCCTTACGGTTTTATAAAAAATCGGTATATTTTGTTCCGATATTTGAAATACGTGTTCAATTTAACGGTTGCGAAATGCGCTGTCAATGAAAATTCATGAAAAATCGGACTGTTTCATTCCTGAATCCGGAATCCGTGACTTTGAGCCACCCCTGAAACAACAATGGCGGGCTGTCCGCAACAGACAGCCCGCCATTGCTTCGTCCTGCGCCGCGTCTTAGAACTTCAAACGCATGCCGGCCGTAAAGGCGCTCGAGTTATGCCCAGGCAAGGGCACGCTGCCGCCGCTCGATGCGTCGCCGACAAAATTGGTGCCCGCGCCATCGTTGTTGATGCGCCCGTACGAGGTGTACAGATTCGTGCGCTTGGACAAGGCATAGGTGTAGCCGATGGCCAGCTGGCGCCCGCCGCGGCGCGCATTCGTGCGGTCATCCTTCTTGATGTAGGACGCCATCACGCTGCCCGCCGCGCCCACGGGGGCCGATGCGCCCAGCATGTAGCTGCGGAAATCCGTGCCCGCGTCATCCTTGTCCGTCTCATACGCGGCGTGCAGCTTGGCCGGGCCGAAGTCGTAGGTGCCGCCCAGCAAGGTGACCTTGGCCGTGTTCAGCGGCGTGTCCTTGCGGTTGTCGTGGGCCAGGGTCAGCACCAGCGGGCCGTTGGCGTAATCGATGGAAAAGTCGATGGTGCGGCCCAGGGTGTTGCTGTCCGGCTTTTCGCCGAGGCCATACATGATGGCGGCCGACAAGCCGTTCACCTTTGGCGTCTCGTACATGATCGAGTTTTTCGTGCGCAGGCTGGCCACGCTCATCAGGTTGATCGAGGCGCCCGTCATGCCCGTCTCGAAGGGGTCGATATTGTCCAGCGCGGTAAACAGCGGGTTGTGCTGCAAGCCCAGGTTCACGGCGCCGAAGCCGCCCGACAGGCCCACGTAAGCCTTGCGCCCGAACAGGGCGCCCTGACGGTTGGCGCCCGTATCCACGTCGAGGCCATTTTCCAGCACGAAATTGGCTTTCAGGTTGTTGCCCAGGTCTTCCGTGCCCTTGAAGCCGATGCGGCTGCCCGATTGCACGCCGGTAGCCAGCTTGGTGACGGAGCCTTCCGCGCCGCCGTGTTCGGACGTCAGGCCCGCGTCGAGCAAGCCGTACACGGTGACGGACGATTGGGCGCTGGCGCTGCCGGCGAAGGAGGAGGCCAGGATGGCTGCCGCTACGAGTGTGTGTTTCATGTCATCTCCAGGTATTGTGGTTTTTATAAACGCTTGAAACGATAGTCAACTACCTTGCTACAAATCGGGCTCAGGCGATCAGCCCGGCCATCGGCGACGAGGGCGAGGCGCTCATGACGCCTGCTCTCCGGGGCATGCGTCCGGCCAGATAGGCCTCGCGTCCGCCCTGCACTGCCAGTTTCATGGCGCGCGCCATGCGTACCGGTTCGCGCGCCGCCGCGATGGCGGTATTCATCAGGATGCCGTCGCAACCGAGTTCCATGGCGATGGCCGCGTCCGACGCCGTGCCGACACCGGCGTCGACCAGCACGGGGACCCTGGCTTGCTCGATGATCAGCGACAGATTCCACGGATTCAGAATGCCCATGCCCGAGCCGATCAGGGACGCCAGCGGCATGACGGCGATGCAGCCGATGTCTTCCAGCATGCGCGCCTGGATGGGGTCGTCGCTGCAATACACCATCACCTGGAAGCCGTCGCGCACCAGTTCCTGCGCCGCCTTCAATGTTTCCGGCATGTTCGGGAACAGGGTCTTTTCATCGCCGAGCACTTCCAGCTTGCACAGCTGGTGCCCGCCCAGCAGCTCGCGCGCCAGTTGCAAGGTGTAGACGGCGTCGCGCGCGTTGTAGCAGCCGCCCGTGTTGGGCAAGATCGTGTATTTCGATGGCGGTATGAAATCGAGCAAGTTCGGCTCGCCCTTTTCCTGGCCGATATTCACGCGCCGGATGGTGACGGTGACAATCTCGGCGCCGCTCTCTTCGATGGCTAGGCGCGTTTCCTCGAAATCCTTGTATTTACCCGTGCCCACCAGCAGGCGCGACTGGTAAGTGGTGCCGGCCAGGGTCAGCCCGGCCGGTGGTTGGCTGGGGGTGGCGTCGTCTCTCATCGTGGTGCTCTCCTAAGTTAAAGCTGGGGTCAGTCCCGTCGGGATTGAAATGTGCCCCATTGGGGTACATTTCCCCGGCGGGTCTGACCCCGGAATGCCTCTGCCGCAGACTGCGGTGCCAAACGTTGCCCGCAAAACGCAAAATCGACTTCCGGCCGCCGCCCCGACACAAGATCGGCGATCGCCCTGCCCGCGCCGCAGCCCATGGTCCAGCCCAGGGTGCCGTGGCCCGTGTTGAGGAACAGCTGGCGGTAGCGCGTCGTACCGATATACGGCACGTTCGATGGCGTGAGCGGGCGCAAGCCGGCCCAGTAGACGGGGTCGCTGTAATCGCAGGCATCAGGGAACAGCGCCTGCACTCTGCGCGTGATGGCGGCGCAACGCACGGGGTTCAGTTCTCGCGTGTAGCCGTTCAGTTCGCACGTGCCCGCCACACGCAGGCGCTCGTCCAGGCGCGAAAACACCAGTTTGTGCCCATCGTCCGTCAGCGAGACGGTCGGTGCGCTGGCGGGGTCGCGTATCGGATAGGTAGCGGAATACCCTTTGCCCGGATACAGCATCAGGCGGATGCCGAGCGGCTGCAGCAATGGCGCGGAAAAACTGCCCATGGCCACCACCACGGCATCCGCGTATTCCAGGCGGTGGCGGCCTTGCGCATCGATGCATTCCACGCCCGTGATGCGTTCGCCATCCGCCAGCAAGCGCGTCACCGTCGTGCCGTACTGAAAATCCACGCCGGCTGCGGCCGCGCGGGCGGCCAAGGCCGTGGTAAACAAATGCACATCGCCCGACTCGTCGCTGGCCGTAAAATCGCCGCCGACGATGTGCTGGCGGGCATGGGCCAGGGCCGGCTCGATATGGATGACTTCATCGGCGCTGACCGTGTTGCGCGGGCAGCCCAGCTCGCGCAAGAGCGCGGCGCCCGACTGCGATTTATCGAACTCCTGCTGGTCCGTATAGAAATGCAATATCCCCCGCTCGAGGTGGTCATACGCGATGCCCGTTTCGCGCCGGAGGGCTTGCAGACTCTGGCGGCTGTACTCGGCCAGCGCGACGATCTGGCGCATATTGCGCGACACCCGCGATGGCAGGCATTCGCGCAGATAATGCAGCGCCCACTGCCATTGCAGCGTATCGAGGCGGGGACGGAACAGCAGCGGCGCATCGTCCTTGCCCAACCAGGTCAAGACTTTGCGCAGGGTGGCGGGATTCGCCCACGGTTCCGCATGCGAGACGGAAATCTGCCCGCCATTGCCGAAGCTCGTTTCCTGCGCGGCGCCCGCCTGGCGCTCGAGCACGCGCACATCGTGGCCCGCCTGGCGCAAGTACCAGGCCGATGCCGTGCCGACCACGCCGGCGCCGAGGACAAGGATCTTCATGGCGGGCCCGGCTCGCTTAACGGGTCAGCAGGACGGCGATGGCGACAAAGGCGGCGATCCACACGGTTTCCATCACCAGCATGATCACGGGACGCCAGCCCAGCGAGGCCAACGACTGGAACGACGTTTTGACGCCCAGCGCGGCGATGGCGATGACGAGGCAGGCGCGCGAGGCATTGTTGATCCAGCCATTCACTTCCTGCGGAATCAGGCCCAGGCTGTTGGTAATGACGAGCCAGACAAAGCCGATCAGGAAGAAGGGCACGAGCGGCGGCGCATCGACTTCGCTTTTGCCTTCCTTGCGCTTGAACATGATCGACAGGCCCAGCACGACAGGCACGAGGCAAGCCACGCGCGTCAGTTTGACGAAGGTGGCGACGTCGCCCGTATGGTTGCTGACCAGGTAGCCGGCGCCCACCACTTGCGCCACGTCATGGATGGTGCCGCCGATGAACACGCCCGCCTCGGTCGGGTCAAAGCCCAGCAGCTTGACCAGCAGCGGGTAGACGATCATGGCCAGGGTCGACAGGGTCGTCACGCCCACCACCGTCAGCAAAGTGAATTTTTCGTTTTCCTTGGTTTGCGGCAGCACGGCGGAAATGGCCAGCGCGGCCGACGCGCCGCAGATGGCGACCGAGCCGCCGGACAATATCCCTTCCGTGATGGGGCGTTTCAGCCACTTGGCCAGCAGATAGCCAAAGCCCAAAGTGGCCACCAGGCCGCCGACGACGATCAGCAACGGCGTCACACCGACCGAGGCGATCTGGTTGAAGGTGATGCGCGCGCCCAGCAGGGCCACGCCCGTGCGCAGCAGCACCTTGCTGCAAAACTCGATGCCGGGCTTGCAGGTGGGGTCCGACGCGAGGAAGTGAAAAGCCAGGCCGAAGAACAGCGCGTACAGCAGTTGCGGGCCCCCGTAATTGCTGGAAATAAAGGTGGCCGACAGGGCGATCACCAGTGCGATGGCCACGCCGGGCCAGCTGCGCAGCACGGCGCGGGGACGCCAGATGGCAACGGCGGAAGACAGGTAGGGGATATTCTTGTCGACAACGCGTGTTATCGCTGAGGAGTTGATTTTCATGCGGGTCCACTCATAATGTTTTAAAAATTGGGACATTTCATCTCGTTTTTTAATAATACACGATGAGCTCACGAAGTCCATGCTTTTCCATGAAAATCGAAACCAGATGTTCCGGAAACTGACGTTTTAATGATGTCAGCACCGTAAACGACAAGCGGCGCGGCCCTTTGCAGGGACGCGCCGCTCGCTACTGACGAGTTAAATTTTACTTTTTGTTCAAGCGGGTAATCAGGCTGGACGTGTCGTAACGGTTACCGCCCGCCTGCTGCACTTCGCCATAGAACTGGTCCGTCAAGGTCGTCACGGGCAAGTCGCTGCCGTTGCGCTTGGCTTCAGCGAGGCAGATGCCAAGGTCCTTGCGCATCAGGTCGACGGCGAAACCGAAGTCGAACTTGCGTTCGATCATGGTCTTGCCCCGGTTTTCCAGCTGCCACGACTGCGCCGCGCCCTTGGAAATCACGTCGACCACCAGCGCCGCGTCGAGGCCAGCGTTTTCCGCAAAGGCGATGCCTTCGCTCAAGGCTTGCACGAGACCGGCGATGCAGATCTGGTTGACCATTTTTGTCAGCTGGCCCGAACCGGAGGCGCCCATATAGGTGACGGCGCGCGAGAACAGCGCGATGACGGGCTCGGCACGTGCATACGCTTCCGCGTCGCCGCCCACCATCACGGTCAGCTTGCCGTTTTCCGCGCCAGCCTGGCCGCCGGACACGGGCGCGTCGAGGAAGAACACGCCCTTTTCTTTTGCCGCCGCGTGGATGGTGCGCGCCGCCTCGGCCGAGGCCGTCGTATGGTCGATCAGGATGCTGCCCGGCGCCATGGCGGACAGCAGGCCGCCCTCTTCCAGGATCACTTGATACAGGTCGTTATCGTTGCCGATGCAGGTGAAGACGAACTCGGCGCCCGCAGCGGCGGCGGCCGGTGTGGCGGCGCTGCTGCCCTTGTATTGCTCCAGCCAAGCGGCCGCACGGGCCGGATTGCGGTTGTACACGGTGACGTCGTGCCCGCCCGCCGCCAGGTGACCTGCCATAGGGAAACCCATGACGCCCAAACCGATGAATGCCACTTTTGCCATATTGTCCGTCCTGTCGATGTGTGAATCCGATTATTGTTGCACAAATGGCCCGCGCCAGCAGCATCGTGCCGCCAGGCGCCAACTCAGACCGCCAGGCATTAGCAATTGGCAAACATCAGCGATTTACATATGCAAGATCAAAATTATCATAAATAATTTATGTTGTATTTTTTTCTATTTAATATTACATTGAACTGGCATTATAAATAAGGAAACTTTTTGCCACATCCTTTTCCCAACCCTCGTTAAGGAGTCGATCTTGCAAACCTCACTCACCCGCATGAAAATCATCAGCGCCGCCGCCCTGCTGTTCGCCGCCAGCGCCGCACACGCCGACATCACGGTCTTTACCAGCCAGTCCGCCTATCTGGCAGCGGCCGGCAATACCGGCGTCGATACCTTTGATGATTTGCCCATCGATGCACTCGATGGTCCGCTGTTCCGCAGCGCCGGCAGCTATGCCTACACGGCAAGCAGCGTTGGCGTCTCGCCCATCCTGTACGGCGCAGGCACGGGCAGCGACAACTGGCTGAGCACCAATAACCGTGACGACAGCGTGGTGTTCTCCAACTTTTCCAGTGCCGTACGCGGTGTGGGGGGATTCTTCTTCGGATCGAACTTTTCCGGCGAATATGCCAGTGCCCAGAGCATCACGCTGACCGCGCGCAATGCGCTGGGCGAGCTGCTCACCTACGAACTGGTATTGCCGACACAGGCATCGTTTGTCGGCTTCCTGTCGACGGGCGCCTTCTCGGACCTGGCCGTCAGCACGGCCGGACAGATCGGCATCTGGCCGACCATCAATAATCTGTCCGTGTCGGCCGTACCGGAGCCAGCCACCTACGGCATGCTGCTGGGCGGCCTGGGCTTGCTGGGCTTCATGGCGCGCCGCCGCCGGGCCAGCCAGCAGTAAGCAAAGTGGCACCTGATACGGCTGCCGGCAGCCGTATCAGGCCTGCCATCACGACAATATCTCGCGCAAGGCCGCCATCAAGGCCGCGCACTCGCCCACGTTGCCGATGCTGATGCGCAAATACTGATTGATACGCGGTGCATTGAAATGGCGCACGATCACGGAACGGGCGCGCAAGCCCGCCGCCAGTTGCGCCGCGTCATGCTGCGGGTGGCGCGCAAAGACAAAGTTGGCCACCGACGGCAGCACCTCGAAACCCAGCGCCGCCAGATCCGCCGTCAGCTGTTCGCGGCTGGCGATCACGGCCTGGCGCGTTTGCTGGAAATACGCTTCGTCGTGCAGCGACGCAACGGCACCGGCCAGCGCCAGCCGATCCAGCGGATACGAGTTGAAACTGTTCTTCACCCTTTCCAGTGCCTCGATCAGATCAGGATGCCCGAAGGCACAGCCGACGCGCAAGCCGGCCAGCGAGCGCGATTTCGAGAACGTCTGCACCACCAGCAAATTCGGATACCGTTCGACCAGGGCCACGGCGCTCTCGCCGCCGAAATCCACATACGCTTCATCGACCACCACCACGGCGTCGGGATGGTCGCGCAGCAAGGTTTCCACATCGGCCAGCGGCAAGTCCACACCCGTCGGCGCGTTGGGATTCGGGAAGATGATGGCGCCGCACGGCCCTTGGTAGTCTTCCGGGCGGATGCGCATGGCATCGTCGAGTGCTACCGTGCGGTAATCGATACCGTACAGCTTGCAATACACGGGGTAGAAGCTGTAGCTGATGTCCGGAAACAGCAGCGGCGCATCGTGCTTGAGCAAGGCCATGAAGGCCAGCGCCAGCACTTCATCGGAACCGTTGCCGACGAACACTTGCGCGCTGTTCAAGCCGTGATAGCCGGCCAGGGTTTGCTTCAGTTCGCTGGCCGTGGGATCGGGGTAGAGGCGCAGGCTGTCTTCAGTTGCTTCGCGCAGCGCGACCAGGACGTGCGGCGATGGACCGTAGGGGTTTTCGTTGGTGTTGAGTTTGACCAGGTCGGGCAGTTTCGGTTGCTCGCCAGGGATATAGGGGGTCAGCTCGCTGACGATGTTGCTCCAGAATCGGCTCATTGCTTTTATTGGTGGGGTCGGGATGGGAGGGGGTAGATTACCATAGGCTGAGCGGGGTCAAGGTGGGTGGCGACGGCGAGGGGTAGCGTGGACGGCATCGGCATCGGCCGAAGCTGAAGAGGACGCAGCATGAATAGCATGCACAAACTGAGCGATCCGTGGCTGCGGCCTGACGCGCTGGAGCGACAGACACGCCAGCGCAAGATCAATGCATGGCTGCAGGTTGCCGCCAGCCTCAGCGAACAAATCGCTGCCGAATTGCAGACTGCAACAGACCAGCTACAGGGCGAAGGAATGGCCGACCTGCAACGCGCGATGGCACTGGCGCAACGCTTGGCGAGGAATAGCAAGGCCATGCACGATACCCTCGGGACACTGTTTGACAGGGGTGAAAAATGCGAGGAGCATCGAGTGAAAAGCATGGAGGATTGCACCATGGACGAGCAGGTCAACACACTGGGAAAAGACATGGCTGGTGTGAAGCTGGACGTTGCTGATTTGAAGGTGGATGTGGCTGGCATCAAGGTGGATGTGGCCGGTCTGAAAACGGATGTGGCTGGCCTCAAGGTGGATGTGGCAGACCTGAAAACGGATGTCGCCGGCCTGAAAACGGATGTCACTGTCCTCACGACGGATGTCAGCAGCTTGAAACTGGACTTGGCGGTGGTGCGCTCCAATTATGCGACCAGATCTGATGTGGCTGAGGCGAAGTCGACTGTCATCCTGTCGTGCGTGGGGACGATGATTGCGCTGGCAGGTGTAGCGTTTGCGGTGGCGCGGCTGGTGCACTAGCTTGCGTTGGTGGGGGTGCTGGCATTCAAAGCTGAATGGAGGAAAAAACGCCTTGCGCTGCGCGCTTTGGGCGGTTTTTCTACCTGCATTGATACGTCGCAGGCTTTTTTGCATCACTAATAAAAAAAGCTCCCTTGCGGGAGCTTCTCTTATGTATTCTGGCGGAGAGGGTGGGATTCGAACCCACGGTACGATTTAACGTACGCTTGATTTCGAGTCAAGTACATTCGACCACTCTGCCACCTCTCCGTTTACTGCGGTCTATTCATTCAAACTGGCGTGCCGGTTTGAACGAGGCGCTATTTTAGCATGGGTGTTGTTGGGTTGGGTAGGGGTTTATTGGTGATTTGCAACTGAGGGCTGGCATTTAGAACCAAAACCAATTTGACGATTCGGAGAGCCCCGCGTAAATATGCGCGGGGCTTCGAATCCCACGCGTACGCCCCGCAGGGGGCGTACTCCTTTCCGCCGCCACAAATAAAAAAAGCTCCCTTGCGGGAGCTTTCTCTATTTGTTCTGGCGGAGAGGGTGGGATTCGAACCCACGGTACGATTTAACGTACGCTTGATTTCGAGTCAAGTACATTCGACCACTCTGCCACCTCTCCATTTGCTGCGGTCTTTCCCGCATTGCTGCGAGAAGGCAAGATTATAGCAGCCCGCAGCGAAAAGAAAAGGACTATTTTAGGCCTTCAGATGCGTCAGGCCGCCCATGTACGGGCGCAGCACGGCCGGGATCTCGACGCTGCCGTCTGCCTGCTGGTAATTTTCCAGCACGGCGACCAAAGTGCGGCCCACTGCCAGGCCGGAGCCGTTCAGGGTGTGCGCCAGTTCCGGCTTGCCGGCGGCGTTGCGGAAACGCGCTTGCATGCGACGGGACTGGAAGGCTTCGCAGTTCGACAGGGACGAGATTTCGCGGTAGGTGTTTTGCGCCGGCAGCCACACTTCCAGGTCGAAGGTCTTGGTGGCGCCGAAACCCATGTCGCCCGTGCACAGCGACATCACTCGGTATGGCAGGCCCAGGCGTTGCAGAATCGTTTCCGCGTGGCCGACCATTTCATCGAGCACCTGGTACGAGGTGTCCGGATGCACCACTTGCACCATTTCGACTTTATCGAACTGATGCTGGCGGATCATGCCGCGCGTGTCGCGGCCATAGCTGCCCGCTTCCGAACGGAAGCATGGCGTGTGGGCCGTCATTTTCAGCGGCAATTGATCGAGCGCGAGGATTTCATCGCGCGCGATATTCGTCAGCGATACTTCCGACGTCGGGATCAGGTAGAAGGTCTCGCCCTCGCCTTCCGCGCCGCCTTTTTTCACCGAGAACAGATCGGCTTCGAATTTCGGCAGCTGGCCCGTGCCGCGCAAGGAATCGGCGTTGACCATGTACGGCGTATAGCATTCCGTGTAGCCGTGCTCGTCCACGTGGGTGTTGAGCATGAATTGCGCCAGCGCGCGGTGCAGACGGGCAATGCCGCCTTTCATGACGGAGAAGCGCGAACCGGTCAGCTTGGTGGCCACTTCGAAGTCGAGGCCCAGCGGGCCGCCCACGTCGACGTGATCCTTGACCTCGAAATCGAAGCTGCGTGGCGTGCCGACCTTGCGCACTTCCACGTTGCCCGACTCGTCCGTGCCCACAGGCGACGATTCGTGCGGCAAATTCGGCACGGCCATGATGAAGTCGCTCAGCTTGGCTTGCACCACGGTCAAGGCCGCTTCATCGGCTTTCAGCTCATCGCCCAGGCCGGCCACTTGCGCCATCACGGCCGAGGTGTCTTCCCCCTTGCCTTTCAGCATGCCGATTTGCTTGGACAGCGCATTGCGCTTGCCCTGCAGCTCTTCGGTGCGCGTCTGGATCGCCTTGCGTTCGGCTTCGAGGGCGGTAAAACCTGCCACGTCGAGCTGGAATTTGCGCGTCGCCAGGCGTTCTGCGACGGTGGCGATGTCTTTACGGAGAAGTTGGATATCTATCATGGGTGGATGGCGGTGCCGATGTATCGAAAGCACTCATTGTACCAAGACCCGTTCAGTTCTTTATGAGTTTTGCACATGGCCGGCCATCGTCATGGCGGCATGGCTGGGCACTCGCGCCCGCTTCACATCCAGCGCTTAGATAAAGGCGGCTTTTTCGGCGGCGCTCAAGCGGCGGGCGCTGACGGTGACGACAGGCATCGTGCTGTCGGCAGCCTGGGCGATCACGGTGCTGCTGGCGCTCACTTCCAGAGTGTTCGCGCCGGCGGTGGCGAAGCTGGCGCCGATGGCGATGATGGCGGCGGCGACAAAGGTGATTTCCATGTTTTTCAGTGCGTTCATGATGTGACTCCTGGTTAGTTTGTTTCGTTGACTGCTGCTGGTATGGTGGTACTTTAGCCAACGGCCGCGAACAAGGCCACCGGCTTGCGACCAGCGGCGAAAAACAGGGAGCGAACGGTGAAAAACGGGGATTGAAGCGCGCAGAATAGTTACAGGGCTTCCTTGACGAGGCGACCAAGGCGGCTGATAGCCTGCTCGATGCGCGGCGTCCACGGATTGCCGCAGTTGAGGCGCAGATAATTGCCGAACTTGCCCGAGGCCGAGAACAGCTGGCCAGGCATGTACGCCACGCCTTCCGCGATGGCTGGGCCATGCAAGGCCAGCGCGTCGATTTGCGGCGACATCTGCACCCACAGCACGAAACCGCCCTGCGGCTCGGACAGCATGCAGTCCGCCGGAAAGCTGGCCGCCACGGCGTCGGACATCCGGGCGATGCGCTGCACCAGGGTGCGCCGCATCTTGCGCAATTGCTGGTCGTAGCTGCTGCCTTCCAAAAAGTCGGCCAGCACAGCCTGGAAGAAATGGCTCGTGGCGCCGCTCGACACGGTTTTCAGCAAGGCCACTTCCTGCGCGAAACGGCCGGCCAGCACGTAGCCGACGCGCGACGCGGGCGTGATGGCCTTGGAAAACGAGGAGCACAGCAGCACATTGCCGCTCGTGTCGTAAGCTTTCACGGGCCACGGCCGCTGCGGCGCAAAGCACAGGTCGCCGTATACATCATCTTCCACCAGCGGAATATTGAATTCCGACAGCAGCCCCGCCAGCCGCTTCTTGTTTTCTTCCGGCATCACGCAACCGAGCGGGTTATTTGCGTTCGGCACGAACAGACACGCTTGCACGAGGCCGGCGCGCAGGGCCAGCTCGAGCGCATCGAGCGACGGCCCCGTCTTCGGGTCGGTGGGAATTTCCAGCGCCTTCATGCCCAGGCTTTCGATCATCTGCAGCAGCACGAAATACGTGGCCGACTCGATGGCAATCGTGTCGCCGGGCTTGGCGACGGCGCGCAGGCACAGGCTGATCGCTTCCGTGCAGGAATTCGTCACGACGATCTCGTGCGGGTCCAGCTTGCCCCAGTCCAGCGCCCGGCGCGTCACCTGGCGCAGGAAATTGCTTTCGCTGACGTCGTAGCAGCTGACCTTGCTCAATAAAGCAGGCTCGCGCCGCGCCACGGCGCTGATGGTGCGCTGCATGCGTTTGATGGGCAGGATCTCGTCGGGCGGCCAAGCCGTGCCCAGCTGCACGATATCGGGCGCCTCGTTTTCCTTCAGCACGCGCATCAACAGGTTGTTGATGCCGACAAAGGCCGGTTCCTTCAAGTGCTGGGCGTCCGCGCTGCACGGCCGGCGCGGCGCGCGGTGGCGCACGAAATAGCCGGACTGGGGCCGCGCATCGACCTGCCCCCGGTCCTCCATCAGGCGCAAGGCTTGCATCACCGTGCTGACGGAGATGCGCTTTTGCTGCGCCAGGTGGCGGATCGACGGCAGGCGGTCGCCGGGCGCGAACACGCGCGAGTCGATCAGGGCGCCCAGTTCGTTGGCCAGGTGCTCGTACAGATTCAAATGCGCGCTCATGTTCATCCCTTCAGTATGCGGCTGGCGTGCGTGGCCGGCACAGATACAGTTGCCGAGTTTTTTGACAAGCACAGTGTACGACAAGGGACACTGTATGCATCACAATTTCGTTTTCCTGCATCTGTCATGGTTCACGGCAAGGGCCTAAGCTGTTCCTGTCAGCACAACAGGAGCGATGCCATGCATACCGACCACGAATTACGCAGCGAACGGCCTTTGCGCCTGGAAAAAGCGCACGCCAGGGTCATCGAATGCCTGTCCGGCACGGCGTGGATCACGGCCTACGCCCAGTTCGACGATTGCGTGCTGCGCAGCGGCGAACGCTATACGATACCGAACGACGGCCTGGTGCTCGTCGAAGCCGTGGATAGCGGGCACATCCGTGTGCATGGGACGGCCGCACCGCGCCCCGCCCTGCTGCGCTGGCTGAACCTGGCACTGCCTCACACACCGATCACAAGGAATACATGAACCAAGCAACACCACATCAAACTCCACTGCGCGTCCTCGTCACGGGCGCCGCCGGCATCATCGGCACCGCTTTCTGGAAGAGCCAGCACGGGGAATTCTCCCTGCGCCTGGCCGACCTGCACACAGGCAAGCTGGCCGAAGCGCCCTGCCCATCCATTCAGCTTGACGTGGCCGACTATGCCGCCTGCCTGGCCGCCTGTGCCGATATCGATGTGGTGCTGCACCTGGCCGGCGTGCCGCACGCGAGCGCCGATTTCGATGCGCAATTGCTGCAGCCGAACATTGTCGGCACGCACAATATCTTCCGCGCGGCACAGGAACAGGGAGTGAAAAGAGTCGTGCTTGCCAGCAGCGCGCAAGCCATCGAAGGCTATCCGCTCGACGTGCAAGTGCAAGAGCACATGCCGGCCCGGCCCGCCAACATGTATGGCGCCAGCAAGGCGTTTGGCGAAGGCGTGGCCTCGGCCTTTGCGCACCAGCATGGCATGACGACGATCGCCGTGCGCATCGCCAATGTGGCGCAGTTTGAACAAGGCCAGCAACACAGCGCGCGCGACATCGCCGCCTTCATCAGCGAACGCGACGTGGTGCAACTGCTGGCCGGCTGCGTGACGGCGGACGTGCCGGCCGGCTACCACGTCGTGCATGGGGTGTCGGACAACCGCTATAAACGCTTGTCGATCGCAGCGACGCGCCAGCTGGTGGGCTATGCGCCGCAGGATGACGGTTTTACCCTCCTGGGACTGTAGCCTCAGCCCTTCCCTGCTTTTCTGTCCAGCTCGCGCAGCCAGGCCAATTTATCGGCTATCTTGCTTTCCAGGCCGCGCGGCACGGGCTGGTACCAGCCCGGTTCGGCCATGCCGTCCGGAAAATAGGTTTCACCGGCCGCATACGCATCGGGCTCGTCGTGCGCGTAGCGGTAGGCGTGGCCGTAACCGAGTTCCTTCATCAGCTTCGTCGGCGCATTACGCAAGTGCACGGGCACTTCCTTCGACTTGTCTTTCTTGACAAACGCCATGGCCGTATTGAACGCGTTGTAGCCGGCATTGCTTTTCGCTGCAATCGCCAGGTAGATGACCGCCTGGCCCAAGGCCAGTTCGCCTTCGGGCGAACCGAGGCGCTCATACGTTTCGGCCGCATCATTGACCATTGTCAAGGCACGGGGGTCGGCCAGGCCGATGTCTTCCCAGGCCATGCGTACGATGCGCCGCGACAAATAGCGCGGGTCGGCGCCGCCGTCGATCATGCGGCAAAACCAGTACAGGGCAGCATCGGGGTTGGAGCCACGCACGGACTTATGCAGCGCGGAAATCTGGTCATAGAAATTGTCGCCACCCTTGTCGAAGCGGCGCGAATTGAGGGTCAGCGCATTGTCGACGAAGGCCGCGTCGATCTTGGTCGTGCCCGTCGAGCTGGCGGCCGTCTCGGCCTGTTCCAGCAAATTCAGGAAACGCCGCGCATCGCCATCCGCATAGCCGATCAGGGTGTCGGCGGCCGCCTCGTCAAACGTCAGGTGCGTCAGCGCCGTGCTTTGCGCCTTGGCCAGCAGCTGCTTCATCTCGTCTTCGTTGAGCGATTTCAACACATACACTTGCGCGCGCGACAGCAACGCCGAGTTCACTTCGAAGCTGGGGTTTTCGGTGGTGGCGCCAATAAACGTCACCAGGCCCGATTCGACAAACGGCAGCAAGGCATCCTGTTGCGATTTATTGAACCTGTGGATCTCGTCGACGAACAACAAGGTGTGCTTGCCGAACTGGTCCAGGCTGTGGCGTGCCTGATCCATGGCCGCGCGGATATCTTTTACCCCAGCAAACACGGCCGACAGGGCGATGAATTCGCTGTCGAAGGCGTTCGCCATCAGCCGTGCCAGGGTCGTCTTGCCCACGCCGGGCGGCCCCCATAAGATCATCGAATGGGCCTTGCCCGCCTCGAACGCGAGGCGCAGCGGCTTGCCCACGCCCAGCAGATGCGTCTGGCCGATGACTTCATTCAGGGTAGCCGGCCGCAAGGCTTCGGCCAAGGGCTGGCGCGGTGCGGTGGAAAAGAGATCCGCCATATTGAGTTACCTAATAAGAATGCAAAAGCCCCGCATTGCTGCGAGGCTGGCTCATACGCAAGGCGCGACAGTCTTAATTGTTGATGACGTCGGCGCCCTTGGGCATGACAAATTTAAAGTGATTGGCAGATAAGGCCGGATTTTTCTGGAAGTTCTTGAACGCCAGCACCGACGTCTGCCCGAACGAATCGCGCAACTCCATCGCTTCCGGCACGCCATTGCGCAGGCCGATGGTGATTTCGTCGAACGTTGTGTCCTTGGCTTTCGGTGTCGCTTTCAGCCATTCCAGGCCATCGCGCGTACCCGCTTCTGCCAGGGTAAAGTTCTTTTCCAGGTCGTTGCTGCCGAACAAAATCGCCGCTGGCGAGGAACCGAGCGCGTCGCCCAGTTTCTTGACCGTCACCTGGCTCAAGTCCTTGTCGTAGATGTACAGCTTGTCGCCATCGGCTTGCAGCAGCTGCTCGTACGGCTTCAGATAGGTCCAGATGAACTTGCCTGGGCGGGCAAACTCGAACGTGCCGCTGGCCGGCGTCGACACTTTCGCCTTGCCGCCGGCGTCAGCCTTCTTGACCTGGCGCTGCACGAACTCGCCCTTGGCCGACTTGGTGCCGGCCGCAAAGCTCTTGAATTGCTCAAGCGCGCTGGCCGAGGCGCTGGCCGCAAACAGCAGGCTGCAGGCAACGCTGGCCGCGCCGATCATCATTTTTGCTGCGAAAGTCGTGTTCTTCATTCTGTTTACCCTTGTTCACTACTGGCCGCCGGCACCAGGATTTCCCTGTTGCCATTGGATTGCATGGTTGATACCACCCCGCTCTGCTCCATCTGCTCGAGCAGACGGGCGGCGCGGTTGTAGCCGATGCGCAAATGACGCTGCACCAGCGAAATCGAGGCGCGGCGGTTTTTCAGCACCACCGCCACCGCCTGGTCGTACAGGGCATCGGCCTCGCCGCCGCCCTCGCCAGGCACGCCGCCTTCAGCGCCGTCGCCTTCCAGGGTGCCGCCTTCGAGGATGCCCTCGATGTAATTCGGTTCGCCCTGCAGCTTGAGATGGCTGACAACGCGATGGACTTCTTCATCGGACACGAACGCGCCGTGCACGCGCATCGGCAAACCAGTGCCGGGCGGCATGTACAGCATGTCGCCCATGCCCAGCAGGGTTTCCGCGCCCATCTGGTCGAGAATGGTGCGCGAGTCGATCTTCGACGATACCTGGAAGGCGATACGCGTGGGGATGTTCGCCTTGATCAAGCCCGTGATCACGTCTACAGATGGGCGCTGTGTGGCCAGAATCAAGTGCAAGCCGGCGGCGCGCGCCTTTTGCGCGATACGCGCGATCAATTCCTCGACTTTTTTACCCACCACCATCATCAAGTCGGCCAGCTCGTCGATGATGATGACGATGGTCGGCAGTTTTTCCAGCGGCTCCGGCGAGTCCGGCGTCAGGCTGAACGGATTCGGGATGTGTTCTTCGCGCTTTTTCGCGTCGGCAATCTTCGCGTTGTAGCCAGCCAGATTACGCACGCCCATCTTGCTCATCAGCTTGTAGCGGCGCTCCATCTCGTTCACGGCCCAGTTCAGCGCGTGGCCAGCCTGGCGCATGTCGGTGACGACGGGCGCCAGCAAGTGCGGAATGCCTTCGTAGACGGACATTTCCAGCATCTTCGGATCGATCAGAATCAGGCGCACGTCGAGCGGGTCGGATTTGTACAGCAGCGAGAGAATCGTCGCATTGATGCCCACGGATTTACCGGAACCGGTCGTACCGGCCACCAGCAAGTGGGGCATTTTCGCCAGATCGGCCACGACGGGTTTACCCGCGATATCCTTGCCCAGCGCAATCGTCAGGCTGGACACGCCATCGTTGTAGACCTTGGAGCCGAGGATTTCCGTCAGGCGCACGATCTGGCGCTTGGTGTTCGGCAGTTCCAGCGCCATGTAATTCTTGCCTGGAATGGTTTCCACTACGCGGATGGAAGTCAGCGACAGCGAACGGGCCAGGTCGCGCGCCAGACCCACGATCTGGCTGCCTTTGACACCCGTGGCCGGCTCGATTTCATAGCGCGTGACGACAGGGCCGGGGTAAGCGGCCACTACCTTGGCATCCACGCCAAAGTCGGACAATTTCTTTTCGATCAGGCGGCTCGTGAATTCCAGCGTTTCCACGGAAACCGTTTCCACCACGGGCGGCGCTTCATCGAGCAAGGACAGCGGCGGCAGCTTGCCATCGCCCAGGTTCTCGAACAGATGGGCCTGGCGCTCCTTTTCCACGCGCTCCGATTTCACCACCGTCACCACCTGCGGCTCGATCTTCACGGGCGGCGCGGCCACGTGTTTCTCTACATGCTTGGCACGCTCGATCACCACCACTTCGTCGCGGCGCACGGCGGCCACTTCGCCCTGGCGGCGGTCTTCGCGGTCCTGGTAGCGCAGTACGAACCAGTTGACGGCGTCTTCGATGGCGCCACCGATGCGTTCGGCCACTTGCAGCCAGGATACGTGGAAGAACAAACTGAAACCGAGGCCGAACAGCAGCAACAGCAGCAAGGTCGCGCCCGTAAAGCCAAAGGCCACGTGGGCCGAGTGCCCGACCAATTGGCCCAGCACGCCGCCCGGATCGCGCGGCAGCTGCACGTGCAAGCTTTTTGCCATGCGCAAGTATTCGAGTCCCATGCTGCCGATCAGCATGATGGAGAAGCCGACGATGCGAATCAGCATCTCGACATGGTGCTCGCGCTCCACCTCTTCCTCTTCCAGCAGGAAGCGCTTACTCAGGCGGCGATAGCCATGCCATACCGTGCGCAGCAGCCACACGCACCACCACCAGGCGGAAAAGCCGAAGATATACAGCAGCAAATCGGAAAAGGTCGCACCGAGCTTGCCGCCCAGGTTGGCCACCTTGTCGACATTGGTGGCGTGCGACCAGCCGGGGTCGAGCTTGTTGAAGCTGGCCAGGATCAGCACGAAATACAAGGCAAACGCGGCCAGCGCGAACCAGCGCGCCTCGGACAGCAGCCGCACCAGCCGGTTGGGCAGCGGGCGGCGTTCGACCGGTTTTCGGGTGTAGCTATTTTGATTGGCCTGGGCTGGTTTAGTCATTCTGGGAAGCGCTGCAAGGTGAAAAATGTTTCTGAAAGGGAATTTCCCATAATAAGGAAGTATTCTAAGCCATATATGCCCCGGACGGCCCCACGATTCGTCGCTACAGGCGGCTTGGTCTATAATCGTGGATTGCTTGCGCAAGCGCAATACGCCCTTGTTCTTCGCGCGTATGCCCCCAATTCGGATAGACCCCACTCATAGAGAAGCCTCCCATGACCACTACCAAACACGCCCGCGTTTTGATCCTCGGCTCCGGCCCAGCCGGCTACAGCGCCGCCGTCTACGCCGCCCGCGCCAACCTGAACCCGATGCTGGTCACCGGCGTGGAACAAGGCGGCCAGTTGATGACCACCACCGACGTGGAAAACTGGCCTGGCGACCCGATGGGCGTGCAAGGCCCGGACCTGATGCAGCGCTTGCTGCAGCACGCCGAGCGTTTCAATACGGAAATCGTGTTTGACCACATCCACACCACTTTCCTGAATGAAAAACCGATCCGCCTGAAGGGCGACAGCCACGAATACACGTGCGACACGCTGATCATCGCCACGGGCGCATCCGCGCAATACCTGGGCCTGCCATCGGAAGCGGAATTCATGGGCAAGGGCGTGTCCGCCTGCGCCACCTGCGATGGTTTCTTCTACCGCAACCAGGAAGTGGCCGTCGTCGGCGGTGGCAACACGGCCGTCGAAGAAGCGCTGTACCTGTCGAACATCGCCAATAAAGTCACGCTGATCCACCGCCGCGACAAGTTCCGCGCGGAAGCGATCTTGATCGACCGCCTGAACGCCAAGGTTGCCGAAGGCAAGATTGTGTTGAAATATAACCACACTCTGGACGAAGTGACGGGCAACGAAGGCGGCGTGACGGGTCTGAACATCAAGTCGACCATCGACGGCAAGGTCGAAGCCTTGAGCGTGCATGGCGTGTTCATCGCCATCGGCCACAAGCCGAACACGGGCATCTTCGAAGGCCAGCTGGACATGCACAACGGCTACATCAAGACCAAGACGGGCTTGGAAGGCATGGCCACCGCCACCAGCGCACCGGGCGTGTTTGCCGCCGGCGACGTGCAAGACCACATCTACCGCCAGGCCATCACCAGCGCCGGCACGGGTTGCATGGCAGCACTGGACGCCCAGCGCTACCTGGAAGGCCAGGAGTAAGCGTCGCATGGCGTCGATGAAAGACTTTGCCGACCTGAAAGCGGTCAGCAAGCAGCTCAAGGAGCAGGCCGACGCGCGCGCCCAGGCTGAAGCGGAGCGCGTCAAGCAAGTCAAGGTGCAGGCCGTGGAGAGCAATCTGTTCAAGGCCAGCATCGGCGGCGTCAAGCGCCTGCCCGAGTCGGACCGCTACGTGCCCAGCCTGCCCAAGGCGGGCGCCATGGCGGCCCAGCAGCCGGCGCGCAAGTTGTCTCCGGAAGAGGACGATGCGGCCGTGCTGCGCGAGTCGCTGTCGGATTTGTTCGAAGTCGACCATTACCTGGAAAACGATCCGGCCCTGAACTACGCCCGCCCCGGCGTGGGAGCGGACGTGGTGAAAAAGATGCGCAAGGGCCACTGGCCCATCCAGGATGAGCTGGACTTGCACGGCTTGCGCCGCGACGAGGCGCGCGACGGCATCGGCGCCTTTTTGAACCAGGCCACGCGGCGCAAGCTGCGCTGCGTGCGCGTGATCCACGGCAAGGGTTTCGGCTCGAAAGGCCAGGAACCGGTCTTGAAATCGATGGTGCACAGCTGGCTCGTGCAAAAGGATGAAGTCATCGCCTTTTGCCAGGCGCGCCGCTCTGAAGGGGGCGATGGCGCGCTGGTCGTATTGCTTTCTTCCGCCCTGCAGCCCATCCGCTAAGCACCGCAGCAAGAAATTACAATTCAGTAACAAGTTAGCTCATGCGCACGGCCCCGTTTGTCACCATTCGGGGCCGTGTCATGTTAACCTGTGACAATTATTTCCTGCTTAGCGTCTCGTGCACGCGCTCCACCCATGATGCCACCCCAATTGCCGCCTGGCTCGCTGATCAAGATCATTGAGGTCATCGCCATCCTGGTGGGCGCGTTTTCCGGCTTCATCGAAGCGCGCCGCAAGCGCATGGACCTGGTCGGCGTATTCGTGGTGGCCTTCATCACGGCATTTGGCGGGGGCACTTTGCGCGACATCCTGCTCGACAAGCGGCCATTGTTCTGGGTCTCGCACCAGGAATACGCGATTCTCATCTTCGTGCTGGCCCTGACGGCCGCGCCCTTGATCCAGCACTTGCGCCAGATCGTCTCGGAACGCCTGATCGTCATCGCCGACGCCATCGGCCTGGGCATGTTCGCCATCGCGGGCGTGGCCGAAGCGACGCGCGCCGGCATGCCGCTCTTCATCGCGTCGATGATGGGGGTGATTACGGGGATTTTTGGCGGCGTGATGCGCGACATCGTCTGCAACGAAGTGCCGATGGTATTTCGCGACGGAAAACCGTACGCGATCTGCGCGTTCTTCGGCTGCTGGGCTTATCTGCTGCAGATGCACTTCGGCGCCGAGCACGACTTCGCGCTGTGGACCAGCGCCAGCGGCATCACGATTCTGCGCCTGATTTGCTGGAAATTCGATATGCGGCTGGGGCGCTGATACGTCAACCGGCAACGTTGTTGGCGGCGCATGTCGGCTTACGCGCTGGTGCGCTAAGCCGACCTACGGCACGACACCCATTGCTACGCGTAGGTCGGATCAGGTCCGGAGGACCGTAATCCGACACCATTGTTGGCCAGACTTACACCGCGTCCGGGCCGGTTTCACCCGTACGGATGCGTATCACCTGCTCCACGTCGCGCACGAAAATCTTGCCATCGCCGATCTTGCCTGTGCGGGCTGCCTTGATGATGGCGTCGACCACCAGTTCCGACACGCTGTCGTCCACCACCACTTCGACTTTGACCTTCGGCAGGAAGTCGACCACGTACTCGGCACCACGGTACAGCTCGGTATGGCCCTTCTGGCGGCCAAAGCCCTTCACTTCCGTCACGGTCAAGCCCGTCACGTTCACGTCGGCCAGCGCTTCGCGCACTTCGTCGAGCTTGAATGGTTTGATGATGGCGGTAATCTGTTTCATGGCTACTCCTTAAAATTGTTAGATTGTGGACAGATGGCTGCTTATTCGTAAAACTTCGACGTGATCGGGTAGCGCCAGTCGCGGCCAAAGCCACGGTGCGTGACGCGGATGCCTACCGGCGACTGGCGCCGCTTGTATTCATTGATCTTGATCAGGCGCGTGATTTTCGCCACGTCGGCCGGCGGGTAGCCAGCCTCGATAATCTCGGCGATCGGCCGGTTTTCTTCCATGTACAGCTGCATGATGCCGTCGAGTACGTCGTATGGCGGCAAGGAATCCTGGTCCAGCTGGTCGGCGCGCAATTCAGCCGACGGTCCGCGCGTCAGGATGCGCTCGGGTATCACGTCCGACACGCTGTTGCGGTACGCGCACAGCCGGTAGACGAGGGTCTTGGCGATATCCTTGATCACGGCAAAGCCGCCCGCCATGTCGCCGTACAAAGTGCAATAACCGACCGCCATCTCGCTCTTGTTGCCCGTCGTTAGCACGATGCTGCCATGCTTGTTCGACAGGGCCATCAGCAAGGTGCCGCGGATACGCGCCTGGATGTTTTCTTCCGTCGCGTCTTCCGCCAGTCCGGCGAACTCGTCAGCCAAGGTGGCGCGGAAGGCGTCGAAGGTGTGCTTGATCGGAATTTCATCGTAGCGCACATTGAGGCGTTTTACCATGTCGCGCGAATCGATCCACGAGATATCGGCCGTAAATTGCGATGGCATCATGACGGCGCGCACCTTGTCGGCGCCAAGCGCATCGACGGCAATCGCCAGGGTCAGGGCGGAATCGACGCCGCCCGACATGCCGATCAGCACGCCAGGGAAACCGTTCTTGCCGATATAGTCGCGCACGCCCAGCACCAGCGCCTGGTACACCTGCGCCTCGGTCGTCAACGGCGCGGCCAGCGGCTGCGGCACGGGCGTGGCGCCGTCGAATTCGACCAGCTGCAAGTCTTCCTCGAAGTGACGCAGCTGGGCGCACATCGTGCCGGCCGCATCCATCACGAAGGAGTCGCCGTCGAAAATCAGTTCATCCTGGCCGCCGACCAGGTTGGCGTAGACCAGGGCCATGCCTTGCGCGCTGACGTTCCTGCGCATGGTGTCATAGCGCAGATGCTGCTTGTTCATGTGGTAGGGCGAGCCGTTCGGCACCAGCAGCACTTGCGCGCCGGCCGCGCGGGCGCGCATCGGCGCGTGCTCGAACCACGTGTCTTCGCAAATATTGATGCCGAAACGCACG
The DNA here is from genome assembly GCF_001758715.1 of Janthinobacterium sp. HH104. NCBI lineage: Bacteria > Pseudomonadati > Pseudomonadota > Betaproteobacteria > Burkholderiales > Oxalobacteraceae > Janthinobacterium > Janthinobacterium sp. HH104. Next base: position 23,491 of record NZ_LRIB01000041.1, read on the forward strand.
CCCTTCACGCCAAACACGAAAGCCTGGTCCGACGACGTGAAGTAACGCTTTTCATCGAATACGGTCGTGTTCGGCAAATCATGCTTGCGGTAGGTGCCCAGCACTTCGCCGTTCAGCAGCACGGAGGCGGCATTGTGGCGCACGCCCTTCTCGTCTTGCAGGGGCAAGCCCACCACCACGTGCAGATCCTTGAACTGGGCCAGGTCGGCAGCCAGTCCCGCAAACGCTTCCTGCGTTTTTGCGTAGAATGCATTGCGCAGCAATAAGTCCTCGGGTGGATAGCCGACCAGCGACAGTTCCGGCGTGAGCACGATATCGGCGCCCGCTTCAAAGGCGCGGCGGGAAAGGTCGAAGATCTTGGCACGGTTGCCGGCTAGATCGCCGACCGTACTATTCATTTGAGCAATTGCGACTTTGACTGTCATGATGATGATGATGGATATTTTCGTTCTATTAAACAAGACAGGGGCGCGCAGGCCGGTGGCGGCGCCCCGAGAGTGATGAATGCACACTACAACAATGAATTATCGCACGGCTATCGTCACTACCCTGGCTGAAATTGGCGAAGCGGCCTGGTCTGAACTGCTGGCACGCCAGGCGGACGCCAATCCCTTCCTTTCCTACGCCTTCTTGCACGCGCTGCACGAGTCCGGCTGCGCCAGCGCGGACACGGGCTGGCAGCCGAATTACCTGGTGCTGTGGCAAGGCGAAACCTTGGCCGCCGCCCTGCCCCTGTACCTCAAAATGCACTCGTATGGCGAATACGTGTTCGACTGGGCCTGGGCCGACGCCTATCGGCAACATGGCCTTGAATATTACCCGAAACTGTTGTCCGCGATACCGTTTACACCCGTCAGCGGCACACGCCTGCTGGCCCGCGATGGTCAGGCCCGCGCTGCCCTGCTGGCCTTTCTGCAGGCGCAGCAGCAAGCGGCCGACGTGTCGTCCTGCCACATCCTGTTCCCGCCGGAAAGCGAAGCGCGCCAGTTGGAGCAAGCTGGCTACCTGATGCGTAGTGGCGTGCAGTTTCACTGGCTCAATCCCGGCTACACGGATTTCGAGCAATTCCTCGCCACCCTCGAGCACAAGAAGCGCAAGAATATCCGCGCCGAGCGGCGCAAGGCGCGGGAAGCGGGCGTCACCCTGCGCCAGGTGCGCGGAGCGAACGCCACGGACGCCGACTGGAAACTGTTCCACCGCTGCTACAGCAATACCTATGCGGAACACCGCTCCTCGCCCTATCTGTCGCTGGACTTCTTCAAGCGCCTGGGCGCCAGCATGCCGGAAAACATTCTATTGGTGATCGCCGAGCGCGAAGACCGGGCCATTGCCGCCTCGCTGGTGATCCACACGGCTGACACCCTATATGGCCGCTACTGGGGCGCGCTCGAGCACGTGCCCTGTCTGCATTTCGAGACGGCGTACTACCAGCCGCTGGAATTTTGCATCGCCAACGGCATCGCCACCTTCGAAGGGGGCGCCCAGGGCGAGCACAAGATGGCACGCGGTTTCCTGCCGCAAAAGACGTGGTCCGCCCACTGGCTGGCGCACCCGGCCTTTGCCGACGCCGTGCAGCGCTTCCTCGAACGTGAACGGGGCGGCATCGATGCCTACCTCGACGAGTTGAACGAACACAGTCCGTTTCGCGCATAAAAAAAGCTATGTCACCGCCAGATGTGGGAACGCGCCCAAAGTTGCTTTCAATAATGTTTCCGGTGAGCGGATGCGCTTGGCATCGAGTATCCAGCGCCATCCCAGGTAGTTCGGCAGGTAGCGCGTCGCCACGCCGTGAAACGGACCCAGCCATTGCCGCAAACGGCTGTGATAGGCGTTGACGTTCTGCACGTGGGCGGCGCCCTGTACGCGGATGCCTGCGCGCAAGTTGACGGCCTGGTGGCTGATACCCGCTTCCCGGGCAAAAGCCCGATAGGCGGCATGGCCATCGGTGACCAGCAGGACATCCTTGTCGATCATGGGCAACAAACAATGGTGCAACTGCGCCTTGGTCAGCGCTCCTTTACCCGTGACGAAATCGAGGGTCTGGCCCGTGCGGTCGCGCGCCACCAGGATGCAGACCTGCTCATTGGAAATGCCGCGCTGGCGGGCATGGCCGCCACGGCGGCGCGCCGGACGTGTCATCTGCCGTGCTCCCTTTTCCGATTCCAGCAGATATAACTCGTCGGCTTCGGCGATGCCGTGCAGGCCATGCGGCCGGTCCGTCTTTGCCAGCGATAAAAACCGGTGGCGCCAGCGAAACGTGGTGTTGCGGTGTACGCCCAGTTGGCGCGCCGCCTTGCGCACGGAATCCGATGCCAGCAGGCAATCGGCGTAGTCGAGCCACAGCGCCTTATGGCGCAGGTGCGCCAGCGGCGTGCCGGTGAGCGCATTGAAGGTGCGCCCGCAAGGGACGCAGCGATAGCGCTGCAAGCCGTGCGCATGGCCGTGCCGGTGCAGGTGTGCCGAGTGACAGGCGGGACAGGCCAATCGCGGCTGCACCGCACTTTCCAGCAGTGCGACGGTCGCGTCGTGTGGATAGTTGCCACGCAGAAGGGTCATTCCTGCCTGCCGCTGGCGCCGGTTCAACTGCGCAAACTGCGCGATAAAGCTGATCCATTCGGCTGGCTGCATGATCTGCTCCCTGCGTGGTGAGTATGCAGAGTTAGACAACATAACCAAGGGAAGATTCCGGCATTTCCCCTATTTGCCGATGACAGAGCCTAAAAAAACGCTCCCGGCCATGACTGGCGGGGAGCGTTCTTCTTACTCGGTGTTCTTAGGCTTTGGCGGCGTCGGTCTTGAACGCTGCAACGCCGTTCAGGATTTCTTCCTTGGCCACTTCAGGGCCATACCAGCCATCGATCTTGACCCATTTGCCTTTTTCCAGATCCTTGTAGTGCTCAAAGAAATGCTGGATCTGGCGCAAGCGCAGTTCGTTCAAGTCTTCCGGCTTTTGCCAGTGGCTGTAGATCGACAGGACCTTGTCGACTGGCACGGCCAGCACTTTTGCGTCTTCGCCCGACTCGTCGGTCATTTTCAGCACGCCGATAGGACGGCAGCGCACGACCACGCCAGGGATCAGCGGGAACGGGGTGATGACCAGCACGTCGACCGGGTCGCCATCCGGCGACAGGGTGTTCGGCACGTAGCCGTAGTTGCACGGGTAATGCATGGCGGTACCCATGAAGCGATCGACGAAGATCGCGCCGCTTTCCTTGTCGACTTCGTACTTGATCGGATCGGCATTCATCGGGATTTCGATGACGACGTTGAAATCGTTCGGCAGGTCGCGGCCGGAAGAGACGTTATTCAAACTCATGGGATTCCTCATTAGCGGGTGGTGTTTTAACCGCGCAATTATAGCGAAGTACAGGCCGCTTGTGCGACGCAGCAGCGGCCCGCCGGCGTTTTGCGCGTCCTGCCAGCAACAGTGACGCGCCCGGCCCGTTGGAATGCGTAGCCTGCCAGCGGGAGTATAAACAGGCCACCGAAAATAATAAGTAGAAACACTTAAGCATTACTACGGTCAGTCCCGAATTAATTCCGTCAATATCCACCTATTTTCATTTCAATATCACCATGCGGCAAACATGGTTATTATATTTGATATTGCATTTTATGCAGCCAATTATAACAACAGCGCCAGTCTTATTCTCCCCACAATGCGGACGCATGGCGACGCAGCCGCTTCAATACCGCCCTCCAGCCCGGGAATCCCCTCTTCCAGCATAATATTTGCGCCTATTTGAAGCATTTATTTATTCAAATGCCGAACCTTCCAAAAAATGGCACGACCAGAAGACAATCATCAATTCTGATAAACTGTCACATTCTGGTGTTTCCAAAACTTCGCATACTCTGCAAACAAAGCCTTCGCTAGATTCAATATGGCGCATCATGCGCCACCGATAAATCCTTGCAAAAAGGAATATGATGATTCCCTCTTTCCGGCCCGGGCCTTTATTAAAGGTCACCGGCGTTATTTTCATTCTGTTTGGCCTCGCCCTGCTGGGCGGCGGCATCTGGCTGGCCTCTCTGGGCGGCTCCTGGTACTACCTGCTGGCCGGTATCGGCATGCTCGTTGCCGGCGCGCTGGTGTTCCAGGGCAAGCGCAGCGCGCAACCGTTCATGGCAATGCTGCTGATCGCCACTCTCATCTGGTCCGTCATTGAAGTGAAATTCGACTGGTGGCAATTGCTGCCGCGCCTCGACATCTGGTTTGCCGCCGCCGTCTGGCTGCTGCTGCCCTTCGTCAACCGCCGCCTGGCGCCAGCCGCCGCGGCGAAACAGGGACAAGCGGGCAAGACGGCGCTTTCCGCCGCCGTGGCCCTGACCGTCATCGCCGGTGTCATCGCCCTGTTCCAGGACTACCATGACCTGCATGGCGACGTGCCTGCCGAAAACATGGCCGCCACCGCCACGGGCGACCTGGCACCCGGCGTCGAGCACAATGACTGGTCCGCGTATGGCCGCTCCGGCTATGGCGACCGCTATGCCCCGGCCGCGCAGATCACGCCGGCGAATATTTCCGGCCTGAAAGAAGCCTGGACCTACCACACGGGCGACTTCAAGGGACCGAACGACCCGGGCGAGATCGCCAACGAAGTCACCCCGCTGAAGGTCAATGACATGCTGTATTTGTGCACGCCGCACAATATCGTCATCGCCCTGAACCCGGACACGGGCAAGGAAATCTGGCGCCACGATCCGAAGATCAACCGCGACGCGGCCAGCTACCAGCACATGATCTGCCGCGGCGTGGCGTACTGGGACGTGAACGCGGGCCGCGCGAAGAACAATCCAGCCCCCGAAGCTGCCGGCATGGAATGTCCGCGCCGCATCCTGGCGCCCACCATGGATGGCACCATGATCGCCGTCAACGCCGATACGGGCGAGTCGTGCAAGAGCTTTGGCAACAACGGCGTCGTCAACCTGTACAAGAACATGGCGATGATCAAGCGCGGTTTCCTGATGCCGACCTCGCCGCCGGCCGTATCGCAGAAAATGGCCGTGATCGCCGCCAGCGTGACGGACAACCACTCGACAGAAGAGCCATCGGGCGTGATCCGCGGCTACGATCCCGTCACCGGCAAGCTGATGTGGAACTGGGACCCGGCCACGCCGGAAGATACGGCGCCTTTCCCTGAAGGCAAGAACTACACCAACAACTCGCCCAACTCGTGGGGCGTGGCCAGCATCGATGAAAAGCTGGGCATGGTCTACATCCCGATGGGCAATGAAACCCCCGACACCTGGGGCGGCAACCGCAACAAGAATGGCGAGAAATTCAACAGCGCCATCGTCGCGCTGGACCTGGCGACGGGTAAAGTGCGCTGGGTCTACCAGACCGTACACCACGATATCTGGGACATGGACATCGGCGGCCAGCCCAGCCTGGTCGACATCGACACGCCGAAAGGCAAAGTGCCATCCGTCGTGGCCACGACAAAACGCGGCGACATCTACGTGATCGACCGCCGCGATGGCAGCCTGGTCGTGCCGGCGCCGGAAAAACCCGTGCCGACGAGCAATCCTGCCGCCGGCGACACCCTGTCGCCCACGCAGCCATTCTCGGCCCTGACGTTCCTGCCAGAGCGCAATATCAACGAAGCGGACATGTGGGGCACGACGCCGTTCGACCAGCTCGCCTGCCGCATCATCTTCAAGGAACGCCGCTATGAAGGCCCGTTCACGCCGCAAACGGCTGGCAAGGGCGCCGTCATCTCCCCGGGCCCATTGGGTATCTTCGAATGGGGTGGCGCGGCCATCGATCCCGTGCGCCAGTTGTTGATCGTCAACCCCGACTACATGGGCTTCCTGGAAAAACTCGTACCGCGCGCGGAAACGACGGCCAAGGGCGGCACCGGTGGCGAAATGGGCTTGCAGCCGCAGACGGGCGTCCCGTTCGCCGTGGAAATCAAGGCCTTCTTGTCGCCGCTGGGCTTCCCATGCCAGGCACCGCCATGGGGCTATGTGGCCGCCGTCGACCTGCGCACGATGAAAAAAGTGTGGATGCACAAGAACGGCACCACGCGCGACAGCGGTCCCGTGCCGATCCCGCTGCCACTGGGCGTGCCCAGCCTGGGCGGCATGGTCACCACCGGTGGCGGCGTGACCTTCCTCAGCAGCACGCTCGACTACTACATCCGCGGCTACGACGTCAGCAACGGCAAAGTGATCTGGAAAGCCCGCTTGCCAGCCGGTGGCCAGGCTACGCCGATGAGCTATGTGTCGAACAAGTCGGGACGCCAGTTCGTCGTCGTCATGGCCGGCGGCCACGGTTCGCTGGGCACGAAGATGAGCGATACCCTGGTCGCGTATGCCTTGCCCGAAGGCGCCGCCGTACCGAAAAAGTAAAGCGCGAAGAAGTAAAGTAGCAAGCTAGCAGCGCAAAAAAAAGCCGTTCAGTCTGCACTGAACGGCTTTTTTACGTCTGAAGAAATAGCTTACAGGATGGTTGCCAGGGCGCACTGCCGGTAATGGGCGGCAGCCTGTTCCGTCTGCTGCAAGGCGTCGTGCATCTGCGCCAGCTTCAGGTGGGCGTCGCGCACCATCTGCGGCTCGTTCGCGTCCGACAAGGCCTGCTCCAGGTGGCGCTGGGCCTTGCCCCACAGTTTTTGCTTGAGGCACAAGGTGCCCAGGGTCAGCGCCAGTTCCGCGTCGAGCGGACGCTGTTTCATCCATTGCTCGCAATGCTCGATCTGCAGCAGCAGGGCCGGCGTGCCGCTTGGCGCCGCCGCTTCGCGGTAGGCGCGCACAACGCGCTCGTCCCAGTCGGCGGCCAGCGACTCTTCGCACACGAGGCGCGCTTCATCGTGCAAGCCGCGCGCATTCAGGGCCGTGGCGGCGCGGCAGGCGATGTACGGCTTGACCCGGTCGCTGCTGGGCACGGTGGACCACACGCGCATCAGCGATTCCGCGTCATGCGACGGGTCGGACAGCAAATGGTCGTATGCCAGCTCGCGCAGGCGCGACGACAGGGCCGGATGCAGGGCGCGGTGCTTGTCGAGCGAACGCACGAGGCGCAGCACTTCCGGCCAGTTCTTCGCCTGCTGTTCGGCCTTGAGCGACCATTGCAGCGCGTGGATGTGGCGCGTGCCGCTGGCATTGAGTTCGCGCACGGCGGCCAGGGCCGCTTCCGGCTGGTGGTCGTCGACCAGCAATTCCGTCACCGTCATCAACCGGGCCGTCTTCAGGCTGGCATCGCCTTCGACGCGGGACAGCCAGCTGTCGCGGCGCTCGGACTGGCGCATGCGGTGCGCGGCGCGCGCGCCGATCAGCGCGGCCAGGCCGGCGTTTTCTTCCAGTTCGGCGGCCCGCAAGGCGGCCTTCTCGGCATGGCCGAAACGGCCTTCGAACAGGGCTTTCAAGGCTTCGCGCAAGCCCTTGTTGCCATCGCGCTCACGCTTGCGCTGGCGGTAGGCCGCCACTTGCGCCGGCATGCGCACGGTGGCGCGCACGGCGCGCACCAGCAAGTACAGCAGCACGAACAGCACGACTTGCAGCAGCAGGAAGAAGTTCAGCGACAAATCGATGCGGTACGGCGGATAGAACAGCACCACGTTGCCGGGGTTGAAACGGGCCGTCACGGCGATACCGATCGCCGCGGCCATCAGGGCGAGTAACCAGAGAAATAGACGCATGGGCTCAGGACTTCGCTTTGTAGTTGCGCACAGCCGTCAGGCTGTCGGACAAGGTTGGCATTTCGATGGCCAGGTTGCTGCCCTGCACCTGGCGCAGCAGTGCTTGCGCCGTCTGCGTGCTCTTGGCGCGGGTGTCGAAATACTTGGCCAGCGCATCCTGCGCAGCGATCAAGTCGTTACGGAAAGCCGTTTCATTGCGCGACAACAAGGCCATGCGGGCATTGAGCAGGCGCAGCTTGACGTTTTCGCGCAAGAAATACGATTGCGTCGGCGACAGCATCAGCGCTTCCGGCGTATCGACGCGGCGGATGCGGATCAACTGGCGCACGTCGGCCCACATGTCGCCGCTCCAGGTATTGAAGCCGTCGCGTACTTTTTGCAGCATCGGTTCCGGCGCCGGTGGCCCCACCAGCTTGCCGGCAGCATCGCGCACGGGCTTGGCCTTGCCCGGTTTTTCCGGCGCGGCCGGCAAGGCCGGCGTTTCGTCGGACAGCATCGGCAAGGAATCGATCTGGGCGATCACGGCGTCGAGGCGCAGGGCTACGCCCGTCGAATCGACGCTAGGCAGGGCCTTGAGTTTTTCCATGTCGCGCCCGATGGCGCGGCGGATGGTGATGAATTGCGGCTTGTCCGAGCGCGACAGGCTGCGGTCCGCATTTTGCAGGGCGATCAGCGCGCCGGGCACGTTGCCGGCCAGTTGCAGCTGCTGGCTGGCCGTCGACAGCACTTGCTCGATTTCCGTCAGCGCCCACTCGTCGCGGTTCTTCGACAAGTCGTTATACAGTTGTTCCAGGGCCAGCTGCTGGCTTTGCGTTTCGCTCTGGCGGTTTTCCAGCGCGCCCACCTTGATTTCCAGCTCTTTCGTGCCTTCTTGCACGTTGCGCGCCAGCACGCCCGTTTCGGCATTGCTGACATCGCCCTTTTGCAGGCGCTTGGCCACTTCTTCGCGCAGGTTGCGGATCTGCTTGCTGGTCGACCAGCTTTGCGCAGCCAGCAGCACGGCCAGCACGATGACGGCGATGCTCATGGGCTTTTGCAGCTGTTCCAGCAAGGTCGGCGCGCGGCCGGCAGGTTGGTCGGCCGCCTGCGGCGCCGTCTTCACGGCGCTGCCAGGCGTTGCATTCGGTTCGGAGAGTGTAGGCATTTCGTTCATGGTCGTGATTGTAACGCGGCGAGCACTCCTGCGTCGCCTGATCCTGTCAGGGTGACACGGGCAAAACCCAGGGCCGCCGCCGTTTGTGCAATGCGGGCGTGCGGCACGATCAGATGCTGCTGTTGCATTTTTACAACAGCCGTCTTTTCAGCATCCATTTCGCCCAGCAGCGCCAGCAAACCGCGCAGCGCTTCCGAGCTGGTGATGATCCAGTCATTATTATGCTGCAACAGATTTTCCAGGGTCGCCCGCAAGGCCGGCGTCAGCGTCGGCACCTTGCGGCGGTAGGCCGTGACGAACTCGACTTCGGCGCCGGCCGCGCGCAAGCCGTCGGCCAGGTAATCGCGTCCGCCATCGCCGCGCACGATCAGCACGCGCTTGCCGCGCAGGGCCGGCAAGTCCAGCGCCAGCAGTAAATGTTCGGAATCGCTGCGCGCCGTGTCGAGCGGGCTGGTGATGGCCGCGTTGGCGTCCGTCACGCCATGCGCTGCCAGGGCCATCTTGCTGCCCTCGCCCACGACGGCCAGCGGCACACCTGGCGGCCACGCGGGCAAGTGCGCAAAGACGCAATCGATGGCGTTCGGCGAGACGAACGCCACCAGGTCAAAATCGCGCAGGCGCGCCAGCACGGCCTGCAAGTGCGCGCATTCGTCCTCGCCGTCAAGCGCATGGATTTCCAGCAGCGGCAGCAGCTGCACGGGCAAGCCCAGCGCCGCGATGTGGGCGGCCAGCGGCCCCGCTTGTTGCGCGGGCCGCGTGATCACCACGGTGTCAGGCATGCGGCGCCAGGCCTTCATGATTGTCGGGTGTGACGGCGCACGAGGCGAGGATGCCGGCGGCGTCTTGCCCGCGCAGCAGTTCGGCCACTTGCTCGCCCAGCAGTTCGGGTGCGGCCGTCGGGCCACTGACGTCGGCACTGGCCATGCGCGCGCCGTCCGGCGTGGCGACCATGGCGCGCAAACGCATCTGTTCGCCCTCGACTGTAGCGAACGCGGCCAGCGGGATCTGGCAGCTGCCGCCGAAAATCTTCGACACCTTGCGCTCGGCCGTGACGGCTTGCGCCGTGGCCGCGTGGTTCAGCGGCGCCAGCAGGCGCACGAGGTCGGCACCGTCCGCGCGCCCGCTGCGGATCTCGATCGCCATGGCGCCCTGGCCTGCGGCCGGCAGGCTGTCTTCCGGTGCCAGCACGGCGCGGATGCGCGATTCGAGTCCCAGGCGTTTCAGGCCGGCGGCGGCCAGAATGATGGCGGCGTAATCGCCACGGTCGAGCTTGCCCAAACGCGTATCGAGGTTGCCGCGCAAGGGCAAAATCGTCAGGTGCGGATAACGGGCGGCGATCAGCGACTGGCGGCGCAGGCTGCTGGTGCCGACGACGGCGCCATGCGGCAGCTCGGCCAGGCTGGCGTAATCGTTCGACACGAACGCGTCACGCGGGTCTTCGCGTTCGAGGATGGCAGCCAGGGCAAAGCCTTCAGGCAACTCCATCGGCACGTCTTTCAGCGAATGCACGGCCAGGTCGGCGCGGCCTTCTTCCATCGCCACTTCCAGCTCCTTGACGAACAGGCCCTTGCCGCCTACCTTGGACAGGGCGCGGTCCAGAATCTGGTCGCCGCGTGTGGTCATGCCGAGAATTTCAACGCTACACTGCGGATACAGGGCGGCCAGGCGCGCACGCACGTGTTCAGCTTGCCACATGGCAAGACGACTCTCGCGCGTGGCGATCACCAGGCGGGCAGGAATATTCAATTCGTTCGGGGTCAATTCGGATGCTTTCAAAACAAGTTCTTTCGCTGTGGCTGTCGTTGTCATTATCGTTGCCATTTCGCCCGTCCGATATCAATTTGTATCGGAATGGCGCCCGGCGTCGCTATAATCGTTATCCCTTGGCCTAGAAGGCCAAGTCAGGCTAGCGTCCATGTTGAAGACCACAAATTTTATCATGCGCCCCCTCCCCTCTGCGGCCAAACGCCCGGTGCGATCCACATTCCCTTGCTTTTACACTTACTTTGGTTCTTTATTATGCTCAATGACGCAGTAGCACCAGAAATAGTTCCAGCGGCCGGTTCCGACAAGGACGCGCCGCTGAAAGAAGACATCCGCCTGCTGGGCCGCCTGCTGGGCGACGTGCTGCGCGAACAGGAAGGCGACGCCGTCTTCAATGTGGTGGAAACCATACGCCAGACTTCCGTGCGCTTCCGCCGCGAAGCGGACGCGGACGCGGCCCTGGAACTGGACGCCATGCTCAAGGAACTGAGCCGCGAACAGACGATTTCCGTCGTGCGCGCCTTTTCCTATTTTTCGCACCTGGCCAACATCGCGGAAGACCAGCACCACATCCGCCGCCGCCGCGCCCACCTGCTGGCCGGCTCCCCGGCACAAAAGGGCAGCGTCAGCTTCGCGCTGAAAAAACTGCGCATGGCCGGCGTGCCGCGCAAGACCGTCGACACCTTCTTCCAGGACGCCCTGATCGCGCCCGTGCTGACGGCCCACCCGACGGAAGTACAGCGCAAGAGCATCCTCGACGCCGAGCACGACATCGCCCGCCTGCTGGCCGAGCGCGACCTGCCACAGACGCCGAAAGAACGGCAAGCCAACATGCAGCTGCTGCGCTCGCGCGTGGCCACCCTGTGGCAGACGCGCATGCTGCGCTACTCGAAGCTGACGGTCGCCGACGAGATCGAAAACGCCCTGTCCTACTACCGCATCACCTTCCTGCGCGAACTGCCGGGCCTGTATGACGATATCGAGGAAGACATCGCCGCCGAGTACCCGAACGGCGACGGCACGATAGAACCGATTAATGCCGCCTACGTGCAGATGGGCAGCTGGATCGGCGGCGACCGTGACGGCAACCCGAACGTCAACGCGGGCACCATGCAGCACGCACTGGCGCGCCACGCCACCACCATCCTCGATTTCTACCTCGACGAAGTGCACGCGCTGGGTGCGGAATTGTCCGTCTCGACCCTGATGGTAGGCGTGAGCGCCGAACTGCAGGCGCTGGCCGACCAGTCGCCGGACGCTTCGCCGCACCGCAGCGACGAGCCCTACCGCCGCGCCCTGATCGGCATCTATGCGCGCCTGGCCGCCACGGCCCGCGCGCTGGGCGCCACCAACATCCTGCGCAAGGAAGTGGGCGCGGCGGCCGCCTACCCTGACGCGGCCGCCTTTGTGGCCGACCTGCGCACCATCGTCGCCTCGCTCGAATCGCACCACGGCGCTGCCCTCGTGCGCCCGCGCCTGGCGACCCTGGCACGCGCGGCCGACATCTTCGGCTTCCACCTGGCGTCGCTCGACATGCGCCAGACCTCGGACGTACACGAGCGCGTGCTGGCCGACCTGTTCGCGAAAAGCGGCGTGGCCGCCGATTACACGTCCCTGTCCGAAGAAGACAAGCAAGCGCTGCTGCTGAACGAACTGGCCCAGCCGCGTTTGCTGTACTCGCCCTACATTGCCTACGCCACGGAAACGGATTCCGAGCTGGCGATCCTGCGCGCGGCGCGCGACATCCGCCAGCGCTACGGCGCGCGGGCCATCCGCAACTACATCATCTCGCACACGGAAACCGTGTCCGACTTGCTGGAAGTATTGCTGCTGCAAAAAGAAACAGGCTTGCTGCGCACCGACTGGAAGGCCGGAGGCGACGGCGACAGCACGTGCGAGCTGATGGTCATCCCCCTGTTCGAGACGATCCCCGACCTGCAGCGCGCGGCCGGCATCATGAGCCAGGTCATGGCCTTGCCCCTGGTAAAACAATTGATCGCCAAGCAGGGACAGCTGCAGGAAGTCATGCTCGGCTATTCCGATTCGAACAAGGATGGCGGCTTCCTCACGTCGAACTGGGAACTGTACAAGGCGGAACTGGCGCTCGTGTCCGACTTTCAAAAGGCCGGCGTCAAGCTGCGCCTGTTCCATGGCCGCGGCGGCACGGTGGGCCGTGGCGGCGGCCCCAGCTACGAAGCCATCCTGGCCCAGCCGCCGGGCACCGTCAACGGCCAGATCCGCCTGACGGAACAAGGCGAGATCATCGCCTCGAAGTTTTCCAACGCGGAAATCGGCCGGCGCAACCTGGAATTGCTGGTCGCCGCCACCCTGGAAGCGAGCCTGGCGCCGCAGGAAGCCAATCCGGCCCGCAACGGCCAGCTGGCGCAGTTCGAAGCCGTGATGGCGCAATTGTCGGACCTCGCCTATCACGCCTACCGCCACCTCGTGTATGAAACGCCAGGCTTTACGGAGTATTTCTTCTCGGCTACGCCGATTGCGGAAATCGCCGAGCTGAACCTCGGTTCGCGCCCCGCCTCGCGCAAGGCCAACCAGCGTATCGAAGACTTGCGCGCCATTCCCTGGGGCTTTTCCTGGGGCCAGTGCCGCTTGCTGCTGCCGGGCTGGTTCGGCTTCGGCAGCGCCATCGAAGCCTGGATCAATCAGGCCGACGGCGATGCGAAAGATGACAGGATCGCCACCCTGCGCGCCATGTACGCCGAATGGCCATTCTTTGCCACCCTGCTGTCGAACATGGACATGGTGCTGGCCAAGACGGACCTGGCGATCGCCTCGCGCTATGCGGAACTGGTGGCGGACCAGGGCTTGCGCGAACGCATCTACAAGCGCATCACGGACGAGCATGGCAACACCTTGCGCTGCCTGGAGCTGATCACCGGCAATAAGGAACGGCTGGCGGGCAATCCGCTGCTGGCCCGCTCGATCCAGAACCGCTTCGCCTATCTCGACCCGCTGAACCACTTGCAGGTGGAATTGATCAAGCGCAACCGCACCCTGTCCAACGCCGGTAAAGTCGACGAACGGGTGCACCGCGGTATCCAGCTGTCGATCAATGGCGTGGCGGCAGGCCTGCGCAACACGGGCTGATCACGTCAAACTGCCATCGGCAGGCAGGGGCCGGCACCGCAAGGGCCGGCCCTTTTGCTTGCTCAATGGAAAAATATTCTCAAGAAAGCAACATTTGGTATTACACTAGCGTGGAATATCCTCCCCCCACTCCGGCGCCAGGCGCACCGCAGCGGCCAACCACGACGCCAGGAATGCGGATGAGCAAATGGTCGATTGAAACGCTGGGTGCGGCATGCGCCGCCATCATCCTGGTCGTGCTGGGCTGGCTGGCGGGCGCGGCTTGGCAGGAACTCAACTTCTGGGAACATGTCTGGCTGTCGCTGCTGCTGGCGACCGCTGGCGGCATCGCACTATGGCTGCTGCGCGTGCTGCGCAACCACCTGGCCAGCACGCGACTGCAGCTCGACGCCAGCGTCATGCGCTACCGCGACCTGAGCGAGACGGCGCAGGACGGGATGTGGCAAACGGACGCGGAAGGCACGATATTGCATCTCAACCAGCGCCTGTGCGACATGCTGGGCATCCCGGCGGAAAAGCTGCTGGGCCACAAGATGAGCGAATTCCACGATGAAGCGACCTTGCTGCGCCTGTGCCCGCTGAGACGCACGCAGGAACACAGCTGCATGGGCGAACTGCAGTACTGGCACAGCGACGGATCGGAACGCTGGGCCATGATCAGCGGCCGCTGCCTGTACGACCAGCTGGGCACCTTGACAGGCGCGCTCGTGCTGGCCAACGACATCACGGAACACAAGCGGGCCGAACACGCGCTCAGCGTCGCCCATGCGGAGCTGGAAAGCCGCGTGGCCCTGCGCACGGCCCAGCTGCTCGACGTGAATCTCCAGCTGTCCGCGGAAATCGCCATGCGCGCGCAAACGGAAGCGGCCCTGGCGCGCAGCGAAGAACGGCTGCAGGACATCATTTCCATGATGCCCCTGTCGCTGTTCCTCAAGGATGCCGATTCGCGCATCTTGCTGATGAACCAGGCTTGCGAACAGCAATGGGGCGTGCGCCAGCAGGACATCGCCGAAGGACGCGACCTGCAGCACTTTCCCAGCGATCAGAACGTGGGCTTCCACGCGGCGGACCGGGAAGCGTTTGCCAGCCGCAAGGTGGTGATCCGCGAAGAATTGGTATGGAACGCGCAGTTGCAGGAAAACCGCCTGGTGCAGACGCACAAGAAACCCGTGTTTGACGCCCACGGCCGGCCGCAGATGATCATCGCCATGGCCATCGACATCACCGACAGCAAGCGCAACGAGGAAAACCTGGAACGCACCCTGGCCCAGCTGCGCGAATTGACCGACCACCAGCAAACCATCAAGGAAGAAGAGCGGCGCCGCATCGCGCTCGACATTCATGACGACCTGGGCCAGAACCTGATGGTGCTGCGCATCGATGTGTCGCTGCTGCACGCGCGCACGGCCAAGGGCCATCCGCGTCTGCACCGCCACGCGCAGCGCGTGCTCGACACCATCGATACCACCATCCGCTCCGTGCGCACCATCATCAATGACTTGCATCCCAGTACTCTCGAGCTGGGACTGGGCCCGGCGGCCGAATGGCTGATCCGCCAGATGGAGGGCCGCGGCGCCATCCGCTACCGGCTCAAGCTCGACAGCGAGGCGCCGGACCTGGGCCTGGACCAGCGCCAGACGTCGGCCATCTTCCGCGTGCTGCAGGAATCGCTGTCGAACATCGTGCGCCATGCCCAGGCCAGCGAAGTGGAAGTGGCGCTGGAGCAGGACGCGGACGCCATCGTGCTGCGCATCAGCGACAACGGCATCGGCATGCAGCCGGGCGACCACGGCAAGCGGGCCGCCTTCGGTCTGAAAAGCATACGCGAACGTGTCCACGCGCTGGGCGGCGAACTGCGTATCGACAGCCAGGCCGGCCAGGGCACGGTGCTGGCCATCCACCTGTCGCGGGCCAGGAAAGGCGCGCCAGTCAACCATGACGCAACACAAGAATTAGCAAAAACAGTAGAAAATTAAGTATGTATTTTCGACATTAAAAAGTATAGTAAGTTTTTTCTTTGAGGAAACTATCATGCCGCCACGGTTCTCCCGCCTCCCCGCCCCACTGCTCGGCCTGTGCCTGCTGGCCGCCGCCTCCACCGCCAGCGCCATCATCTATGCCGAACGGGGCTTTGGTGAAAGGGATGGCAATGGCAGCATCGCGTCCGACCTGAACCCGGCGGGCCTGGTGGCCGGCATCATCATGGAGGAAGAAGGACGGCGCCGCGCCGTGACGTACCAGCATGGCCGCATCCGCGAGCTGGGCACCTTGGGCGGCGATGAAGGTTTCACCAAGGCCATCAATATCCATGGCGTGGTGGTCGGTTCGGCGCAGACGGCCAGCGGCGCCTGGCACGCCTTCCGCTACGATGCGGCGGGCGGCATGCGCGACCTGGGCACGCTGGGCGGCACCAGCAGCTACGCCACGGCCATCGCGCGCGGCGGCCAGGTGGCCGGCTATGCCGATACCAGCGGCGGCGATTTCCACGCCTTTGTGACAAAAGCCGACCACAGCCTGCAAGATCTGGGCACCCTGGGCGGCGCCAGCAGCTATGCCAGCGGGCTGAACAGCCATGGCGTGGTGGTGGGCACGGCCCAGCGCGGCGATGGCTACCGCCGCGCCTTCGTCTACCGCCCCGGCGCGGGCATGCAGGAAATCGGCACCCTGCCCGGCGGACGCATCAGCTCGGCCACCGCCATCAATGACGCGGGCCTGATCGTGGGCGCCTCGGAAACGGAAAAGCGGCGCTGGCACGCCTTTGCCTGGGACGGCAAGCGCATGCTCGACCTGGGCGCCATGATCGGCCAGGGCGACAGCTACGCCACAGCGGTCAATGCGGCCGGACACGTGGTCGGCAGCGTCAACATCAACGGCTATGAACCGATGACCTTTGTCTACAAGGAAGGTGTGATGACGGTGCGCCGCCGCGACGACGGCCTGTACCTGACCAACAAGATCACGGACGCCGGGCTGGTGGTGGGCGCCATCTACACGGGGCATAAATTCCAGGCCTTCGCCGTGCCGTCGCAAGCGTCGCCGCCACCGCCGCGCCGCAACCCGCTGGACTGGCTGTTCCTCACCTTCATCATCGGCGCCAGCGGCGTGGCGCTGTACAAGCTGCAGCACCATCACCGCGCCGGCCTGCCAGGCCAGCGCACGTATTTTATGTAAGCAACGCTGGAGATGGGCGAAAAAAAAGAGGCTTGCGCCTCTTTTTTTGTTGCTTGCCCTACGCTTAGTTTTGCGTCAGGAAGGTTTTCAATTTATCTGAACGCGAAGGCTGGCGCAGCTTGCTCATGGCTTTCGCCTCGATCTGGCGGATACGCTCGCGCGTCACGTCGAACTGCTTGCCCACTTCTTCCAAGGTGTGGTCGTTCGACATTTCCACGCCGTAACGCATGCGCAGCACTTTCGCTTCGCGCGGCGTCAGGGAGTCCAGCACTTCCTTGATCACGTTGCGCATCGATGCGTGCAGCGCGGCGTCCAGCGGCGCCAGGGTCGTGTTGTCTTCGATGAAGTCGCCCAGTTGCGAATCGCCATCTTCGCCCATCGGCGTTTCCATGGAAATCGGCTCTTTCGCGATCTTCATGATTTCGCGCACCTTGTTTTCCGGCATTTCCATCTTGACGGCCAGAGTCGCCAGGTCCGGCTCGCTGCCCGTTTCCTGCATGATCTGGCGTGAGATGCGGTTCATCTTGTTGATCGTTTCGATCATGTGCACCGGCACGCGGATGGTGCGGGCCATGTCGGCGATCGAACGCGTGATCGCCTGACGGATCCACCAGGTGGCGTAGGTCGAGAACTTGTAGCCGCGGCGGTATTCGAACTTGTCGACAGCCTTCAGCAAGCCGATATTGCCTTCCTGGATCAGATCGAGGAATTGCAAGCCGCGGTTGATGTATTTCTTGGCGATCGAAATGACCAGACGCAAGTTGGCGACCGTCATTTCGCGTTTTGCGTGACGCGCACGCTTTTCGCCGGCAGCCATCTGCTTGTTGATCTTGCGCAAGTCAGCCAGCGGCAGGGCCACGCGCGCTTGCAGGTCGATCATCTTCTTTTGCAGTTCCTTGACGGCAGGCACGTTGCGGCTGAGGATGGCGCTGTACGGATACTTGCAATCGACTTCGCGGTCGACCCATTCCAGGTCACATTCATTGCCCGGGAACACCTTGATGAAGTGGGCGCGCGGCATGCCGCATTTGTTCACGCACAGTTCCAGCACGGCGCGCTCGATGTGGCGCACTTCTTCCATCTGGCCACGCAGAGTGTCGCACAGCTTTTCCACGACCTTGGCCGTGAAGCGGATGCCCAGCAATTCCTGCGAAATGGCTTCCTGCGCCTTGATGTAGGCTTTCGAATTGTAGCCCTCGGGCGCCTTGCGCATCTTGTCGTACTGCGTCGAAATGACGTTGAATTTCTCCAACGCATTCTTTTTCAGCTGCGCCAACTGCTCGCTCGAGAAACCGGCCGCGCCGCCATTGGCGTCGCCGTCTTCTTCCTCGGCTTCTTCTTCCTCTTCCTCGTCGTCACCGCTGGCGGCGGCAGGCGCGGCGGCAGCGGCAGGCGCCGGGGCATTGCTTTCGTTCAGATCGACAAAGCCGTCGACCACTTCATCGACCTTGATTTCGTCGCGCGCGATTTTTTGCGACAGCGCAACGATTTCACCGATCGTGGTCGGGCAGGCGGAAATAGCCTGGATCATGTCTTTCAAGCCGCCTTCGATGCGCTTGGCGATCTCGATCTCGCCTTCGCGCGTCAGCAGCGCCACGGCGCCCATTTCACGCATGTACATGCGCACGGGGTCGGTGGTGCGGCCGAAGTCGGAGTCGACGGTCGACAAGGCGGTCGCGGCAGCCGCTTCCACTTCATCATCGCTGGTGACGGTGGCGACGTTGTCAGTCAACAACAGGCTTTCCGCGTCAGGGGCGCGCTCGTAGACGGCGATGCCCATGTCGTTGAAGGTGGCGATGATGCCTTCGATCGCTTCCGGATCGATGATGTTTTCAGGCAATTGGTCATTGATCTCGGCATAGGTGAGGAAACCGCGTTCCTTGCCCATGTTGATCAAGCCCGTGATCTGCTTGCGGCGGCGTTCCAGGTCCGCTGCCGATGCTTCCGGATCGCCCAATGCGTCCGCCAGGCCGCCCTTGGCCTTGCGGTCGCGCGCTTTCGACACGGCCTTCAGTTCGGCGCGTTCGACGGCGTTCAGTGCTGCCACTTCATCGTTTTCCGGCGTGAATTCGCTCGGTTTGCGGCCACGGCGGCCTGGCACCTTGACGGTTGGCAGGAAATAATTCGACGTATCGATGGCGGCCAGGGCGTCGGCGTCCGTGGTCTTGCTGACCACTTGCGCGCCGGTGATGATGGTCACGGGCGCCGCTTCCGGCTTGGCGCGCACGACTTTCGAACGGGCTGCCGTCACCACTTTGTTCGTGGCGGCGCTTTCGCTGACCTTGCGCGGCGCGGCCGGAGCCTTGGCGCCAGGGGCGATCTTCACGCTTGGCGTCTTCGCCGGGGCGGGTTCAGCGGCCTCGGTCACGTCGGCAACAGCCTCGGCGGCTGGCGCGCTGACGGCCGCTTCCGCAGCCGTATCGGCCGGTGGCACGGCGGCCAGGCGCGAGCGGCTTTTCTTCACCACGGTGACGACGGTCGGCGCCGTCGTGACGGTGGCTTCCGGATTCGCTTGCGCATTATCGATGAAGTAAGATAAAGTCGTTTTGGGTACGGCAAGTGGTGCCGCGGCTGGGCGTGGCGCCTTGGCGGACAACGTTAAAGTTTTTGGCGTATTCTTCATGAGATATCTCTTAATGCGAGACCAGATGGTGTCGGCGCGAAGTGAATGATTCCACCTAAGCCTGCGAAACCGGACTCGATGGAGCGTATTGTTGCGGCTGCCGTGTTAACGGCAGCGGCGCCTGTCTATCGGGACGTTCAAAGCCCGCGCATCCGTCATGCGGAGCGGCGGACCGTACGGCGAGGCCGAAGCCGGGTCAGATAAATAAGCGATGTACATTGCGGAATGAAAAAAAGCCCGTACCAGAACGGGCTTGAATCTATTGTTGTTCAGTGAAGACACAGCGGAGAGCAAGATTATGCACGAAGGCCAGTTATCTGGATAATTGATAAGAGGAATATCCGATATCAAAAATACTAATAATTGGGATCCTGTACCGCACTGCTCCTATCCCCTGCACACCTGAGCCAGACCGTCAAAAACGGGGTCCAGTCATCAGCGCAAGCCGACATTATACACATTTCCCGCATTTCGCGCTGCGTCCGCTGTAGCGCGGACCCGCCTATCGCAGCGCAAGTTGCGCGCAAGTTGCCAAAAAAGACAATGCACTTGCCTGTGGCGCGTGCTATGCTCCCCTTTTATAGCCCAACCAATGATGTCGATGACCAGCTCCACGCCAGACCAGCAAGCCACCACTCCTGACACGCCAGTCGATGCAGCCCCAGCGGCGGCACCGGCCGCAGCGACCACGCCGGCGCCTGCCGGCCTGACCGCGCGCGCGCTGCTGAAGCAATTCCAGGAGCAATTCCCGCCATTCCGCGATTGCCTGCCCTTGTCGATCGGTATCGACAAGCAGATCCTGGCACGCCTGCCGGACCTGGACCGCAAGCTGATGCGCACGGCGCTGGGCATCCACACGGGTTCGCTGCGCTACCTGCGCGTGATGGAAAAAGCCAAGGTACGCTACGACCTCGACGGCACGGCCGGCGCGGAAGTGACGCAAACCCACCGCGACCACGCCACGCAAGTATTGCAGCAGCGCTTCAAGAAGGAAGCCGAGCGCAAGAAAGCCGAGCGCGATGCAGCGGCCGCCGAAGAAGCAAACCGCTTGCGCCTGGAAAAACTGAATCAGCTGACCGCGAAATTCTCGCGCAAAGGCTGATCCGGTTTCATGGACACAGCTGCCGCACCGCCACTGCCCCCGTATCAAGGCATCGCCCTCGACCACGTCAAGCTGGTACGCACCAGCGATGATGCAAAAGCGGCCATGGCCGCGCTGCTGGCAGCGGACGCCATCGGCTTCGATACGGAATCGAAGCCGACGTTCGTCAAGGGCGAGTCTTCCACGGGTCCCCATCTGATCCAGCTGGCCACCGACGACATCGCCTACCTGTTCCAGGTGGGCAGCACGCCGGCGCCAGCCCTGGCCGAACTCAAAGCCATCCTCGAATCAACCACCACCCTGAAAGTGGGTTTTGGCCTGTCCGACGACGTCAAGCGCCTGCGCAACAAGCTCGGTATCGCGCCGGCCCAGGTGCTCGACCTGTCCGTCGCCCTGCGCGGCGGCCAGCGCAACGACCTGGGCGCGAAGACGGCCGTGGCCAAGTTCTTCGGCCTGCACCTGCAGAAATCGAAAAAGATCTCGACCACCAACTGGGCCACCTCGCGCCTGACGGAAAAGCAGATCCTGTACGCGGCCGACGATGCGCAAGTGGCCCTGCGCGTGTACCGCCGCTGGATCGCCGAAGGCGGCAAGGTCACGCCGCAAAAAGCCCCGCGCGCCAGCACGCCACCGGCCCCGCCTCCCGCTCCTGCCTGAAGCTGGCGCCTTTCCGCAGCATGAACAAGAACAAGTCCATCGGCACCACGCTTGAGGCGATCGCCGCCGCCGAACAGGCACTGGAGCGAGCGCTGCCCGCGTCCTACGTGCAATGGTTGTTGGAGAACAATGGCCGCGCGCTGGGCGCCTTGAGCATATTTCCCGTCTACGACGCGGCCAATGCGCGCAAGACGTGGGAATCAATCGAGCGCCACTACAACACGGGCTGGCAGGAATGGCTGAGGAATGTGGGTGGTGGCAACGAGGCCAGCGCCCTGCTGCCCTTCGCCCAGTTCGGCACGGGCGATTACTATTGTTTTGACTATGCGCAAACGGGGCCATCGGGCGAGCCCGTGGTCGTGCTGTGGTCGCATGAAACAGGCGCCACCAGCACGGTGGCACCCGACTTTGCGTCATTCCTGATACTGCCCGGCCGGCCGGGCTAAAACCCGGCGGCCGGCGCAGCCTTATTTGACCAGGCGCAAAGTCAGCGGATAGCGGTAAGTGATGCCATTGCTGGCCTTGACGGCCGCGACGATCGAGCACACCAGGTTGGCCAGCGCCACGATCCAGAACAGGAACAGGCCGATCAGCACGAACGACAGGATGAAGCAGGCGAAATACCAGATGATCAGGGTGATCTGGAAATTGAGCGCTTCGCGGGCGTTCTCGGCCGAGAATTTATCCGCATCATCTTTCTTGATCAAGTAAATGATCAGCGGCGCCACCCAGCTGGTGAACAGGCCGCCAACATGGGACAGAATGGCCATCGTCGTATCTTGCGTACGGCCCACTTCCGGCTGCGTGTTATCCATTATCATTCCCATCATTAGTTATAGATACTTCAATATAACAGCAATATTTCTTTTTGGAATGAAACATGTGCTACCGCAAGGGACTTTTTTTCATGTACCGCTTGTTGCCGCCTGCGCCAGCCGCCCCAGGGTGGCGACGGCCTCTTCCAGCTGCGGGCTCCACGGGTGGCCGTAATTGAGGCGGATGCAATGGCGAAACGCGCGCGTGGCAGAAAAGATGGGGCCGGGCGCAATGCTGATGCCGGCCGCCAGCGCGCTGCGGTGCAAGGCCAGCGCATCGATACCCACGGGCATTTCCACCCAGACAAAATAGCCGCCTTGCGGCCGCGTCACACGCGTGCCGGGCGGAAAATGCACGGCGATGGCTTGCAGCATGGTGTTTTGCTGCGCAGCCAGGGTCAGCCGCAGCTGGCGCAAGTGACGATCGTAGCCGCCCTGCGCCAGGTAGTCGGCCAGCGCCATCTGCAGCGGGATGGGCGCCGACAGGCTGGTCGTCAGTTTCAGGCGCTCGACCTGGCGCGCATAGCGGCCCGCCACGGCCCAGCCCAACCGAAAACCGGGCGCCAGGGTCTTCGAAAACGAGCTGCAATGCATCACCAAGCCCGCGCTGTCGTGGCTTTTCGTCAGGCCGGGGCGCTGCTTGCCAAAGTACAGCTCGCCATACACGTCATCCTCGATCAGCGGCACGTCGTGGCGCGCCAGCAATTCGACCAGCGCGCGCTTCTTTTCCGACGGCATCAGGCTTCCCAGCGGATTCTGGAAACTCGTCATCAGCCAGCACGCCTTGGGCTGGTGGCGCTGCAACAGCTCTTCCAGCGCGGCCAGGTCGACGCCATCGCGAGGGCTGGTGGCGATCTCGACGGCCTTGAGTTCCAGCCGCTGCAGCGCCTGCAAACAGGCATAGAAGCTGGGCGACTCGATCAGCACCGTGTCGCCGGGCCGCGTGACGGCTTGCAGGCACAGGTTCAGCGCTTCCAGCGCGCCATTCGTGATGACGATGTCGTCGCTGGAAACGGGCACGCCGTCGAGCTGGTAGCGCAGCGCGATCTGGCGGCGCAGTTCCGCATTGCCCAAGGACAAATCCGTGACGGTGCTCCACGGGTCGAGACGGCGCATGCTGGCCGACACGGCCCGCGCCAGCCGTTCCATGGGAAACAGATGCGGGCTGGGAAACGCCGAGCCGAAGGGCACGATATCGCGCGCGCCCACGGCGCCCAGCACTTCGAACACGAGGTCGCTGACGTCGACCGTGGTGCTGGCGGCCAGCGGATGGGAACTGTCCGGCTCGGGCGCCAGCGCGGCGCGCTGCGGCGCCACGTAATAGCCGGAGCGGGGACGCGAGACGATCATGCCGCGCGCTTCGAGCAAATAATACGCCTGGAACACCGTCGACGGGCTGACGCCCCTGCGCGCATGCTGCTGGCGCACGGACGGTAACTTATCGCCAGGCAGCAACAGCTGCGCGCTGATCATGGCGGCGACTTCTTCCGCCAATTCCTCATATCGTTTCAACCCTGCTCCTCAAACTGATCCGTAGTTTTATTGCACAACTGATCCTGTCACAGTAACAGCACCCGGTATATGCTAGGCTCATAAAAATTAGCCGGGCAGCAACACCGGTACACAATATCGACCGACGAGACAGGCTATTTTCCATGCAACTCTCCATGCTACCGCATTCCCTCTCCATGCTGGCCCTGGCCCTCATGATGCCCGGCATGGCATTGGCCGCGCCCGCTGCCATCTCCGCCAGCCACGACAGCCTGGAGCAGCGCATCAAGGCGTGCACGTCCTGCCATGCGCAAGAGGAAAAGCACGACGCATTCTTTCCCCGCATCGCCGGCAAGCCTGCCGGCTACCTGTACAACCAGCTGCTGAACTTTCGCGAGGGGCGGCGCCAGTATCCGCTGATGAACTACATGGTCGAACACTTGTCTAACGATTACCTGCGCGAAATTGCCGAGTATTTTGCGGCACAACACCCTGCCCCGCCGCCGGCCCAGCCCAGCGGCGCCGGCGCGGTCGCTCTGGCGCGGGGACAGCAACTGGTGCTGCGCGGTGACGCCGGCAAAAAGATTCCCGCCTGTATCGCCTGCCACGGCCAGCAGCTGGCCGGCGTGGCACCCGCCATCCCCGGCTTGCTGGGCTTGCCGCGCGACTATATCAATGCCCAGCTGGGCGCGTGGAAGAACGGCATCCGCCGCGCCCACTCACCGGACTGCATGGCGCAAGTGGCGCAGCGCCTGTCCGACGCGGATGTGGGCGCCGTCTCGGCCTGGCTGGGCACGCAGGTGGCCAGCGCCGATGCGCGCCCCGCCAGCGGCATCACCGTGTCCTTGCCGCTGCATTGCGGCGGCGTGCCCGGTTCCAGCGCGCAGGTGGCGCCATGAAAAAATGGATGATCGCGCTTGCCGGCGTCGCCATCGTTGCGGCCGGCGCCAAATTCCTCCTGTGGCCGGCGGACGACATGGGGCCGCCCGCCGTAGCCAGCACCCTGAGCCAGGAACAGCTGGTCGCGCGCGGCGCCTACCTGGCCAAGGCGGGCGACTGCATGGCTTGCCACACGACGCGCGGCGGCGTGCCCTACGCGGGCGGACGGGCCTTGCAGACGCCGTTCGGCAAGGTGCTCTCGCCCAACATCACGGCGGACAAGGAAACGGGCATCGGCAGCTGGACGGCCGACGATTTCTGGCGCGCCATCCATAACGGCAAATCAAAAGATGGCCGGCTGCTGTATCCGGCCTTTCCCTACACCAGCTACACCAAGGTGCGGCGCGAAGACAGCGACGCCCTGTACGCGTATTTCCAGAGCGTGCCACCGC
Source organism: Janthinobacterium sp. HH104 (assembly GCF_001758715.1). Lineage (NCBI taxonomy): Bacteria > Pseudomonadati > Pseudomonadota > Betaproteobacteria > Burkholderiales > Oxalobacteraceae > Janthinobacterium > Janthinobacterium sp. HH104. The sequence goes on from NZ_LRIB01000041.1 coordinate 48,343, forward strand.
ACAAACAAGCGAACGCGCCGCACGCGCTGCGCTTTCCCTACAACCAGCAGATCGCGCTGGCCGCCTGGCGCGCCCTGTATTTCAAGCCGGGCGTGTACCAGCCGCTCACAAACAAAAGCATGGAATGGAACCGCGGCGCCTACCTGGTACAGGGCCTGGGCCACTGCAGCGCCTGCCATAGCAGCCGCACGACCCTGGGCGGCAGCGACGACGGCCTGTCGGGCGGCCTGATCCCCGTGCTGGGCTGGTACGCGCCGTCGCTGACGTCGGATGCGGAAGCGGGCCTCGGCGACTGGGACACGGCGCATATCGTGGAATTGCTGAAAACGGGCGTGTCGCCGCGCGCCACCGTCTTCGGCCCCATGGCCGAAGTCGTGCGGCAAAGCTTGCAGCACATGAGCAACGCCGACGTGCAGGCGATGGCCGTCTATCTGAAAAGCCTGCCCGGTCCCGCGCAGCCCGCACAACGGGCGCCACGCGACACGTCGGAGCAAGCCAGGCAGCAACTGGCGCTGGGCGCGAAACTGTATGAGGCGCAATGCGCGAGCTGCCACCAGGCCGACGGCAAGGGCGTGCCGCCCGGCTACCCGCCGCTGGCCGGCAACCGCGCGCTGACGACGCAGTCGGCCGTCAACGCCATCCGCCTCGTGCTCAACGGTGGCTTCGCGCCCGGCACCCGCGGCAACCCGCGTCCCTACGGCATGCCGCCGTTCGGCCCCGTCATGGATGATGCAGAAGTGGCAGCCGTGGTCACGTATCTGCGGGCGTCGTGGGGCAATGATGCGCCGGCGGTTTCTGCGCTGGAAGTCAATAAATACCGCAGCGTGCCGCTGGAATAGGAGACATGAAAAAGCCGGCTTGCGCCGGCTTTTTCATGAACCACAGCAATCCTCAGCGGAACTTGCTCTTGTGCCCCGTCTTCAAGTCCAGCGCATAACGCACGCCATTGTCTGTCAGCATGACTTCATCGGGCGGCTCTTCGCCGGCCAGGGCGCCGTCGATCAAAGGCAAGCCTTCACCCTTGCGCATCAGGTCGTCGCAGCGCTCGTACACGTTCGCGCAACCGGTGGACGCCATCAGCGATTGCACGATGGCCACTTTCCACGCGTCGACGCCGCCGGCGTTGAATTCGCAGATCAGATAGCCTTGCACGCCGCCGAACAGCTGCACCACCAGGCCCGGCAAGCCCTCGTCCTCGCCCTTGATCAGGGTCAGCAGCTGGTTTTCGCCCGCCTTCTTGATGGCCGGCAGTTTTTTCTCGATGGCGGCCTTGACCCTGCGCTTGATCAGCGCGTGGTCGACCGGTTCGTCTTCCTTGAAGCTCCAGATGCGCGCGCGGATCTGCGACTTCGAATTGTAGGCGGCGCGGGCGATGAACTGCTTCGACGAGCTTTGCACGATGGCGGTCGAGCCGGGCTTCATTTTTTCCTGCGGCTTGCCTTCGACTTTTTCAATCGCGGATGCGTAAATCCACGATTGGCCCAGCAAGCTCTTTTCCTTGCCCTGTTTGATGGTGATGATCAGCATGTAATTCCAGTAGTGTGAGCGGCGCGTGCCGCTCGTCGTATGTCCCACCGACATAATACCTCATGCCATCCTGTCGCAGCCTCCTGCATTCCATGCCGCTGCTGGCGCAGTCTGTCGCAGGACGGTACGCAGACGCGGCCGGCTGGCATACCATGCTTTCATACCAATTCCAACAGGGAGCAAGAATGACACCGATACTTTTCCACCGCCGCCACGCCAGCGCCGCGGCCGCCCTGCTGCTGGCCGCCTGCGCGCTGGCCATTCCAGCCGCGCCGGCGCTGGCGTCGCCGCTCGACTGGATTTCCGGCAACAGCATCCAGGGCAGCGGCAAGCTGCAAAAGCAGACGCGCGACGTGGGCAGTTTCCATGCCGTGGCGCTGAACGTGCCGGGTACGGTCGAACTGCGCATCGGCAACACGGACAGCGTCACCATCGAAGCGGACGACAATATTCTGCCGCTGATCGATACGGCCGTGGAAAACGGCACCCTGCGCATCCGGCCCGCCAAGCGCAACGCCAACTTCCGCCAGAGCAGCCTGACCATCGTCATCCAGGCGCGCCAGGTGGAGCGCGTCAGCGTGGGCGGCTCGGGCAACATCACGGCAACGGGCTTGCGCGCCGAGAACCTGCGCTTCGACGTGGGCGGTTCCGGCTCCATCCACGCGCGCGACCTCGACAGCCGCCAGGTGTCCATCGCCATCGGCGGCAGCGGCAGCTTCAAGGCCAGCGGCAAGACGGAACAACTGACGGCATCGATCGGCGGCTCGGGCAATATCGAGGCGGGCCACCTGGCCGCGCGCGAGGTGCAGGTGAGCATCGGCGGCTCGGGCGAAGCCACCGTGTGGGCCAAGCAAGACTTGGCCATCAGCATCGGCGGTTCTGGCGAAGTGAGCTACTACGGCGACCCGCGCATCAGCCGCAGCATGCAGCGTTCGAGCAGCATCCGCCGCCTGGGCAGCGCGCCGAATTAATCAAGCGCAATGCAAAAAGCCCGGATCGCTCCGGGCTTTTTGCGTTTCAAACAGTCAAATCAGCGGGCCGGCTTGACCGGTTCGCGGTCGATCAGGACCGTGTTGACGCTGTCCGTCAGCCAGATCTGGCCATCCTGGATCGTGCATTGCAGTTGCATGTTGCGCTGCGCCAGCTTGCTCATGTCTTGCGCCGCCTCGGATGGCAGGTTGATCACGGTCAAGTTCTTCGCCCGTTCCAGTTTATTCGCGATCTGCTTCCACCAGATGTGGCTCGTTGCGCCATAGCTGTAGACGATGACCTGTTCCGAACGTCCGCACGCCTTGAGGATGCGCTTTTCGTCGGGCTGGCCCACTTCGATCCACAGCTGGATGGCGCCCGTCAAGTCTTTCTGCCACAGGTCGGGCTCTTCCGTGTCGAACAGGCCCTTGGTAAACGTCAGCGCCTCGTCGGCATGGATGGCGAACGCCAGCAGGCGCACCATCATGCGCTCGTCCGTTTCGGACGGGTGGCGCGCCAGGGTCAGCGCGTGATCCTGGTAGTAATTGCGGTCCATGTCGGCGATCTGCAGATCGGCTTTGAAAATTGTTGCTTTGAGGGCCATCGTGTTTCTGTCTCGGTAAAGTGAATAGTGAAGTCGGTATCAGCGGAAAACCACCGTCTTGTCGCCATTTTTCAGGATGCGGTGCTCGACGAACCATTTCACGGCGCGCGCCAGCACCACGCACTCGACGTCGCGGCCGATGGCCGTCAGGGTTTCCGCATCCATCGCATGGTCGACGCGCTCGACGTCCTGCTCGATGATCGGGCCTTCGTCCAGGTCGCCCGTGACGAAATGGGCCGTCGCGCCGATCAGCTTGACGCCGCGGTGATGCGCCTGCGCATACGGCTTGGCGCCCTTGAAGCTGGGCAGGAAGGAATGGTGGATATTGATGGCGCGGCCATCGAGCGCCTGGCACAGGCCCGGCGACAGGATTTGCATGTAGCGCGCCAGCACCACCAGGTCGATCTTGTGCGTGTCCATCAGGTCGATGATCTTCGCTTCCTGCGCCAGCTTGGCCTCTTCCGGCGCGCCGGTGGCCAGCGGCAGGTGGTGGAAGGGAATATTGTAGCTGGCCGCCAGCTGGTAGAACTCCATGTGGTTCGACACGATGGCGGGAATTTCCACGTTCAGCAAGCCGCTCTTGTAGCGGAACAGCAAATCGTTCAGGCAGTGGCCGATCTTCGACACCATCAGCATGACGCGCGGCTTGACGCGCGCATCGTGCAATTGGCCATGGAAAGCGCCGTTCAACTGCATGGATTGCGACAAGTCGGCGAAGTCGCTGCGCAACTGGGCGTCGCTGACGGCGCCGTCTTCCAGCGCAAAATGCACGCGCATGAAGAACAGCTGGGATTCCTGGTCGCCAAATTGGGCGGAATCGAGGATGTTGCAGCCGTGTTCGGCCAGGAAGCCGGAGACGCGGTGCACGATGCCGCGCTGGTCCAGGCAGGACAGGGTCAGGATGTATTCGGGATGCGTCATGGTCGCGGAATCAGGTAAAAAGTAAGGCGATGCTCGGCTCAGCCACGCGCGCCGGCCATCGGCTGCGCTGCCGCGAGCCGGCTATTGTCGCACGGCCGGGCCTGTAAACATGCATTTTCCACGCAAGCGGCATGGCTGCTGGCGGCAGCATCCTAATTTACGTTCATTTGATCTGGCACAAAGTCATCGCGTTTTTCCACCTGCCAGGCCCCATTCTCGCGTCAAACCGGCATCAGGCGTGGAACCTGGCACGCCGTTGGGCGTCTATCTCTTTGCTTGTTTCACCATACGTCGCACCCGGTGCACCGGGTGTTTCCCGGATCAGTTTTTCATTGAGGTAGAACATGTTTCCAAACAGTATTTCCCCCAGTCTCAGCCCCGCCCTGAAGTCCCATCTCGAGGCCCAGTGCAGTTTCGCCACGGAACTATCGCGCAAGATGTTCGATACGGTGCAGCAATTGAGCGAGCTGCATCTGCGGCTGGCGCAAGACCTGCTGCAAGAATGGAGCAGCGCCAGCCAGCAACTGCTGTGCGCGCGCGACACGGACGAGTTCATGTCGATGGCCGCCGGCCAGCTACAGCCAAGCGGCAACAAGCTGCGCCAGTACCAGCAGCAGCTCGGCAATCTCGTCGCCAACGCCAATGTTGAAATGAACCGCACGGCAGAAAATCACCTGCCCGAAGCGCGCCGCACGGCCGTGGCCTTCGCTGACGAAGTGGTGCGCAAGACGGCGGAAGAAACGGAAAAAGCCGCGCAACGCCAGCGTGAAATGATTGAAAAAATGCATGCCACGGGCCACCGCGACGGCGCGGGCAGCAGCCGCGATACCAGCAGGCAATCCGAGCAGGCGCATTGAGCACCTGCATTGACCACTTGACCCCACTCGACAGCAAGGAGAGCGATATGGCTAGCAATCAAGGAAATGAACAGGGCAAAGGCGCTGGCAGCAGCCAGAAAACCAGCGAATCGGGCAGCGCCAAAGGCACGAGCAAACGCGGTTTCGCCGCCATGAATGAGGAGCAGCAACGCGAAATTGCCAGCAAGGGCGGCCAGGCAGCCCATCAAAAGGGCACGGCGCATGAATTCGACTCGGAAGAAGCACGCCGGGCCGGGCAGAAAGGCGGCGAAGCCGTCAGCCGCAACCGCGAACACATGGCGGAAATCGGCCGCAAAGGCGGCGAAAGCCGGCAATCGGCCCAGCGCGCCAATGAAAGCCGCAGCACGGCGGCGCGCAGCGGCGGCACTGGCCGGCAGGGCGGCAAGGACGAAGACGACAAGGGCTGACCAGAGTTGACAGCACTGTCAGGGCTGAGTGGCTTGGCCCGGCAGCGCACGGCTTGACGCAGGAAGGCGCGGGGCGGCCCTGGCGGCCCCGTGCAAGGGCTGGCGCAGCGCGGGGCGCGGCGGTATGGTACATTCTCGCCTTCCCGACACCTCCGCGCCACGCCCCGCCCTTCCCCGCATGCAGCCATCCCTGAAATACCTGAGCGCCTATTCCGAACAAACGCAAGCACAAGTGCAGCAACTGATCGCGCAGGACAAGCTGGGCGAAGTCCTGTTGAAACGCTATCCGAACGCGCACGATGTGCGCAACGACAAGTCGCTGTACCAGTACGTGCAGGATTTGAAGAATGAATTCCTGCGCAATGCCGAGCCCATCAACAAGGTGGCGTTCGACAGCAAGATCCATGTGATCCAGCATGCGCTGGGCTTGCATACCTCGATCTCGCGCGTGCAAGGCGGCAAGCTCAAGGCCAAGCATGAAATCCGCGTGGCCACCATGTTCAAGGAAGTGCCGCTGGAATTCCTGCGCATGATCGCCGTGCACGAACTGGCGCACGTCAAGGAAAAGCAGCACGACAAGGCCTTCTACAAGCTGTGCACGTATATGGAACCGCAATACCACCAGTACGAATTTGACGTGCGCCTGTACCTGACCCAGCTCGACCTGTCAGGCCAGCGCCTGTGGTCATGAAGTCCTGGTCATGACATCCACGTAAAAATGCCGCCCGGCATACAACTGGGCGGCATTTTTACTGATGCGCCGGCATGACCGGCGCCATGTTCAAGCTCAGGCGGCGCTCTTGCGGCGAAGCATGAAGCCCATCAGGCCCAGACCGCCCAGCAGCATGCCGTAGGTGGCCGGTTCCGGCACGGCGCTGACAGTGGCGGCGATATTGTCGACCTGGAAGGTGTGCAAGGCGCCTTCCTTCCACGTTGCCGACAGCAGATTGCTGAAACCTGTAAACGTGTAATCGGCAAAGGTGTGGCCGCCACCGAGGGTGAAGGTCTGGCTCACCGTGCCGCCGCCCACCTGGTGGCCGACGAACGTCACGTCAAAGGAACCGGGCAAGCTCACGAAGTCGGCCAGGCTGATCGAGCTCAGCGAGAAAGCGGCGCCATCGGCACGGCTCAGGGTGGTCGTCGACAGTGGCGTCGCGCCGAGACCGGCCGAGCCGGCATAGGCGAAGCTATCCTGGTGCGCCGAGCTCAGCAGGCCGAGGAAGCTGCTGTCGAAGTTGTAGCCGCCTTCGGAGTAGGAATTGAACACGGAACCGAAGTAGCCCGGTTGTTCCAGCGAATCAAAGCCGATGGTGGTGGTTTGTGCGTGGGCGCCGCCGGCAGTAGCGAGAACGGCGGCGACAGCGGTCGCTCGCAAGAGGGTCATTGGTTTCAAAATAGCATCCTTTCGAGATGATGAAGTAGCGTGGTTGTGGCAACTTGAAACGGCTCGGCACCTTTTTTGGGGAGTCTGTACAACGCTCGTCGGTGTCCGATATTCCTAACTTTTGAACCCTGACAGTAGACCACAGCCATGATTAAAAATCATCTTCATTTTCAAAAAAACATGCTTCTAGAGCAATTTTATAGCCATATTTTTATTAATTAAGTCATTCAGCCCGATCAATTTTCCCGTGCAGAAATAAAAAAGCCATGCAGTGCGCACCGCATGGCTATTTCAAGCGACATCAAAAATAGTTGATCGGCGGCGCCCGCACGGCCAGGCGAACATGGCGTTACGGCGCGCACTCCTTCAGGCGCTGCACCAGCGCTGCCGGATCGGCGTCGGCATTGAGGAAGGCCGCGTGCTGCGGGCGGATGAAACCCTGTTCCTTGCCGTTTTGCACGAAAGCGATCAAGCCATCGTAGAAACGGTCGACATTGAGCAAGCCGATGGGCTTGGCGTGCAAGCCCAGCTGGGCCCACGTCAGCATCTCGAACAGTTCTTCCAGGGTGCCATAGCCGCCGGGCATGGCGATGAAGGCGTCGGACAGGCTGGCCATCATCGCCTTGCGCTCATGCATGTCCTTCACGATGAACTGGCGCGTCAAGCCCATGTGGCCCACTTCGCGTTCGACCAGTTGGGTGGGAATCACGCCCGTTACCTCGCCGCCCAGGCGCAGCACTTCATCGGCGATCACGCCCATCAGGCCCACCTTGCCGCCGCCATACACGAGCGAAATATTTTCCGCCACCAGCACGCGCGCCAGTTCGCGCGCCGCCACGGCATAGTCCGGCGAGACGCCCGCGTTGGCGCCACAGTACACACATAAAGCCTTGATCACAGTAATCCCTACCCTTTCAATTCATCGATGGCCGCCTCGACCTCGAGGCGTTCCTTGGCGTCCAGCGCCACGCACTCGGCCGCCTTTTCATACAGGGCCAGCGCTTCCGCCAGCTTTTTCTTTCCGTCGAGCATATTCAACGCACGCGCATATTCACTGTGCGCCAGCGCCGAATACGGCGTCAGGGCCAGTGCCGTCTTGAAGTGCTGGTAGCCGTCTTCCTTGTTGGCGCCGTAGGTCAGGCTGCCTATCATGGCGCCGACCTTGTCGATAATTTCCGTATGATAAATCCCAAACGCGATATGCGCTTCCGCATGCATGGGCGCTACCGTCATCGTGCGGTCCAGGCTGTTGCGCACGCGCGCGCCCATGCCTTGCGCCAGAGCCTTGACGACGGACGTGCCCAGCGCGTAGCGGCCCAGGCTGTAGGCATGCCAGTAGTAGCCGGCCGGATTGTCCGGCTGCTCGCTCTGCTGGCGCTCGCAGCGCTCGGCCACTTCCTCGTACATGTCGAGTTTCTGGCTGTCGTTTCCTTCCAGGTGCGTGGCATAGATGCAGGTGGCCTTGTGCGCCACCGCATAGCCGGGCACGCCGACTGCCAGGCCCAGCTTCACGGCGCGCTCGAAGTCGCCCGCGTGGAAGGCCAGCCAGGCTTGCAGCAGCGCAGGGTGCGTGGGAAACGGTTCCACATCGCCCGCATGCAGGCGCGGCCAGGCCGCTTCCAGGGTTTGCGGCGTGTAGACATATGCTTCGTCCGGATAGGGGAATTGTTTCCAAGCCATCTCTCTCTCCTGTAATTGACGACGTGGCGCCAGCAGCAGCGTCAGTCGTTCTTGAGTTTGGTCACATACTCTTCCGACAGTTTGCGAAACAGCAAATGCGTTTCATTGCGCAGATACGGCCCGATCAGGGATAGCACCTGGTAGCAGCCGCGCGCCAGCGCATCGGACATCGATTGCTGCTCGCTGTACTTGCGCGGGTTGCGCACGTACTCGTACGACAGCCAGTAGGTGGCGACGACGACCATATTCGTCGCCATGGCAGCGACTTCCATGTCCGACGCTTCGAGCGACTGTTCGCTGCGCAAGTCTTCGCACAGCTGGGTGGCCACCTTGATCTTGTGCGCCAGGATCAGTTTGAAGTGCAGTTCCAGCTTGCGGTTGCGCGACAGCAAATCGTTGAGGTCGCGATAGAAAAAGCGGTAGCGCCAGATCAGTTCGAACATCAGGTGCAGGTACAGCCAGACGTCCTCGATATTCGAGCGGCGCCCGTCGGGCACGGTCAGGATGCGTTCGATTTCCGCCTCGAACTGGACGAAGATGGAGTTGACGATGTCGTCCTTGTTACGGAAGTGGTAATACAGGTTTCCCGGCGAAATGTTCATCTCTTCCGCAATCACGGTCGTCGTGATATTCGGCTCACCAAACTCATTGAACAGGCGCAGCGACAACTCCAGGATGCGTTCGCGGGTACGGCGTGGTGCTTTTTGTAGCATGGCGGGCAATCTCTCTGTGTTCTGCCTCAAGCATACCACCTAAGATAGTCGTAATGAAACACTGCGCCCGCTGGCACCGGCGAAAACCGCAGGCCAAAAAAAGCCTGCGCGAGCAGGCTGGAGGAATGCGGCGCCAGCTCAGGCGGCCGGCGCTTTTTTCTTCGCCGCCGGCCTCGCGGCGGGTTTACTCGCTGGCTTGCTTGCGGCGCGCGGCGCAGCCTTGGCGGCAGCCGCTTTCGGCGCAGTTTTCGTTACGGCTTTCGGCGCGGCTTTCGGCGCCGCCTTCACGGCGGGCTTGGCCGTCACCTTCGGCTTGGGCGCCGGCGCGGCCTTGGCCGACAGCGCCGCCACTTGCCGGCTCAAGGCATCGATCTGCGCGTGCAGCGCGGCGAGGTCCTGCTGCGTGGGCACGCCGATGGTGGCCAGCGCGCGCGCGACGCGCTCTTCGAACACTTGTTCGAGCTTGTCCCACGAGCCGCTGGCCTGCTTGCCCACGCCATCGGCCAGTTTGCCGACGCTGCCGCTGACGTCGGCCACCTTGTCTTCGGCCCGTTTCTGGAATTCCGTGCCTTCCTTCACCAGCCTGGAAAACACGCGTCCGCCCTCTTCCTGCGCCTTGGCGAATGCGCCGAGGCCCGCTTGCCAGATCTGCTGCGCGGACGAGCGCACGGCACTCGCCAATTCCGTGTCTTCCGTCAGCGCCTTCAATTTCTTCACCATCGCCAGCTCCCGTCATGTGAAAGGCCATGCCACTTCATGGATGCGTTTTATTCTAGAGAGCAAAACTAGAGACGGGAGTCTAATTCGATGGAAAGCTGCTGCGCAAGGTGCGCCAGCGCACGCGGCGGCCAATTACCCGCTGCGGAAAATCCTCAGGCCGCCGCTTTCACCTGGCCATGCAGCAGCTTGTGCAGCCGAAACCCTTCGCGGATATTCTCGCGCAGCACGGCGCCTTTCCACGGCTTGGTATAGAAGCGGTCGACAGCGCCGCGGTTGATGGCCGCCATGATGGGCGTCAGATCGGCAAAGGCCGACAGCATGATGCGGAAGGTATCGGGGCACAAATGCTTGACCCGCTCCATGAATTCGGTGCCGCTCATCAGCGGCATGCACTGGTCGCACAGGATCACCTGGACCTTGTGGCGGGCCAGGATGTCGAAACCCTCGGCGGCCGTCTGCGCCGTCAGGATGCGGTAGCCGTCCTGCGCCAGGAAGTCGCTGAGCACGTCGAGCATGAAGACATCGTCGTCGACGATCAGCAGGGTTTGCTGCTCTTCGCTGCCGGCATCCTGCGGCGCCTGCAGCAGCTTGCCGCCCATCAGCATCTGCTCGAATTCTTCCTGCGGCACGGGGCGGCTGAAATAATAGCCCTGCATCTCGTCGCAGCCGTGGCGCCGCAGGTAGGCCAGCTGCGCATCGTTTTCCACGCCTTCGGCGATCACTTCCAGCTTCATGCTGTGCGCCATGCTGATGATGGCCAGCACGATGGCCGCGTCGTCCGGATTGCTCGTCACTTCGCGCACGAAGGCGATGTCGATCTTCAGCTTGTCGATGGGGAAGCGCTTCAGGTAGGCCAGGCTGGAATAGCCGGTGCCGAAATCGTCGATGGAAATCTGGATGCCCAGCGCCTTCAGGTTGCGCAGCACGGCGATGGTTTCCTCGGCATTCGACATCAGCGAGCTTTCCGTCAGCTCCAGCTCCAGCAGGTCGGGCGCGATATCGTGCTTGCGGATCGCCTTGAGCACCTCTTCTTCCAGGCCGCCGACGAAGAACTGGATGCCCGACACGTTCACCGACAGGTGTACGGGGCCGATGCTGCTGGCGCCCCACTCGCTGATCTTCTTGCAGGCCTCGTCGAGCACCCAGTTACCGACGCGCACGATGAGACCCGTTTCTTCCAGCAGGGGGATGAACAGGGCCGGCGAAACCATGCCGTGGCCAGGACGGCGCCAGCGTATCAGCGCTTCGGCGCCGCTGATGCGCCCCGAGATGATATTCACCTTGGGCTGGAAGAACAGCACGAATTCCTCGTTGTCGATGGCGCGCCGCAGGGCATTTTCCATGTCCAGCCGCGCCATCGATTGCGCGTTCATTTCCGCCGTGAAGAAGCGGAAGGCGTCGCGCCCCGCTTCCTTGGCGCGGTACATGGCCGTGTCGGCATATTGAATCAGGGTGTCCGCATCGGCAGCATCCTCGGGGAAGACGGAAATGCCGATGCTGACCGTCACCGTCACCTCGTGGCCCTGCAAGTCGAAAGGCTTGCGCATCGCCTCGCGGATCTTGTCGACCACGCCAACAGCATGCTGGGCGCCTTCGGGCAGCAGCAGGATGGTGGCAAATTCATCGCCGCCAAAGCGGCCAATGGTGTCGCGCACGCGCAGGCAATCGACGAGGCGGCTGGAAAACTGGCGCAGCAGGTCGTCGCCGATCGTGTGGCCCAGGGTATCGTTGATATTCTTGAAGCGGTCGACATCCATGAACAGCACGGCCACGGCCCACTGGTGCTCGGCCGCCTGGGCCAGCGAATGGGTCAGTGAAGCGTAGAACTGGCTGCGGTTCGGCAAACCCGTCAAGGTGTCGAAATGAGCCAGTTTCATCAAGCGCTGCTCGGCGTCCTTGCGCTCCGTGATGTCGCGCGCCACGGCCACCAGGATCCAGCTCTGCCCCGAACGCAAGGTGCGCCGCTGCACTTCCACCGACAGGGGCGATCCATCCTTGCGCTGCAGCTGCAATTCCGTCATCGGGCCGCCCTGGTCGCCGGCCAGCAGCTTGTTGTACAGCTCTTCCAGCTGGGATTCGCCCTCGTGCGCACGGCCCGGGCCCACGCGCAGGAAATCCTCGCGCTCGAAACCGAGCATGCGGCACGCCGTCTGGTTGACGTCGACGAAGCACATGCCGGCGCGGTCGACGAGGAAAATCGCGTCGGCCGTGGCGTCCATCGCCAGGCGGAAGCGGCGCAAGTCTTCATCGAGGCGGATGCGCGCCGCCATGTCCAGGGTCAGCTGCTCGTGGTGGCGCTTGATCTCGTCGTACAGCAGCAGATTATCGTAGGCGACGGCGATCTGCGCCGCCACCGTGGCGGCGACCCGTTCGTCGACTTCGGAAAATTCATTCGCCCCCAGCTTGTCGACCAGGTACAGCCAGCCGTGGCTGCGCTCGCGCGAGGCGATGGCCACGCCGAGGAAGGAGTGTACGGGCGGGTGCGTGTCGGGCAGGCCCAGCGCGCCGGGGTCGCCCTTCAAGCCATTGACGCGGTAAGGCTGGCGCTGTTCCAGCAAGCGGTTCAAAATGCCCGTGCGCGGCGTGCTGGCGATGCGGTCGAGGTTTTTCTCGGCGCCGCACGAGGAAAAATAGCTGAGCTTTTCGGCGCCCTCTTCCAGTACGCCGATGCAGGCGTACTTGGAGACGCAGATATTCTGCGCCACCTTGCAGCCCGCCTCGATCAGGGCGCGCGGATCGCGTTCGGCACCCAGCTCGATGCCCAGTTCGATCAGGGCCGTCAGGCGCAGGCTCACCGCCTGCAGGCTCGACAGCGAGCGCGACAAGCGCTCCGTCATGATGCCCAGGTCTTCGGGGAGCGCAGCTTGGCCCTCGCGCTGGCTGGCCAGCTGCGAAATCTGCTGGCTGCTCGATTCGAGTTCGTCGAGGTAGCCGCTGACCTGGTGCTCGATGCCCGCCAGCTGGCCCGTGGCGGGAAGCGCCGCCCCGCCGCCCGCGCCCGGCGCCGCCGGCACCTGGGGCGCCGCCGGCATCAGTCCCAGCGCCTCGTTGACGGTGCGTACGATGACTTCGGGATCGGACGGCTTGGGCAAGACCCAGCGCACGCCGCACGCCTGCGCCAGCAGGATCGCTTCCTGCTCGCGGTAGGTGGCCGTATAAAAGATGATGGGCACGTCGGCCAGCGCGGGATCGGCATGCACGCGCGTGACAAATTCGTAGCCGTCCATGTTCGGCATGAGGATGTCGGAGATGATCAGGTTGGGCCGCTCGGTACGCAGTATTTCCAGCGCGTCGGCGCCGTTGGCCGCCTCCAGCAGGCGGTGGCCGCCGTAGCCGAGAAGTGCGGTCAGGAACTCGCGGTTCAGCACATGATCATCGACGATCAGGATGGTGGCTATGTCGTTTTTAACTGGCGTCGACGGCGCCCCGGGTAAAAAAGACTCCAGCTCCGCGACGAACAGGTCGGGTTCGATCGGCTTGCCGATGTAGCCATTGAAGCCCGCTTCGAGCAGGCGCTCGCGGTCGCCCACCATGGCCAGCGCCGTCACGGCCAGCGCCGGGATCTTGCGCAGCTGCGGGTCCTTCTTCAGCTCCGCCACCACGCCATAGCCATCGAGCTTGGGCAAATGCACGTCGCAAATGATCAAGTCCGGCAACTCGCTGCGCGCCATGCGCACGCCCTCTTCGCCGTCATAGGCGGCCAGCGGCGTGTACCCGAAGGCACGCAGCAAGTACACCATCAATTCCATATTGGTGGCGTTATCTTCGATAATCAGGATACGTGCGGACAATTAGCGCCCCCAATAAAAACGGCATGGACTCATTTTTCCGCATGCGCGGGCTACATAACAATCGTATAACATCTTGCCATAGATTCAGAGAAATTTCTGGCCCACGTACGCCTGCAGAACGGCTCAAGCGACCTCATGAACAAATTTTCCCCGCTTATCTTCTGACGTTAGCTTAATACAGTACGCCAGTGGAAAACAGCATTTTCTGCCTCGTGCGTTGTTAAACATGGGCAACAGCAGAGTCAAAAGAGACAGTCTTGCCATGCAGACAAAACACAACAGGACTCAGGCGAAATGGGGAGCGGAGGGAGGCTGGGCGACTTCGCTCTTGATAGTAATTTCTGCCAGTAGCTGGCGCAGCACGCGCGCATCGCTGGCCAGCGCCACGTGGCCGATGCCGCCGAAAGCGATATTGCGCGCGCCCGGCAGCTGCGCGGACGCTTGCGGCGCGACGATATTGTCGTGATGCGAATAGATCGACGTGATCAGGGCGCGCGTCTCGGGCGTCTCGCTGGCGGCCAGCTGCGCCAGCCAGCCGCTGGGCGTGCCATCGACGCGGCTCATCTGGCGCGCATTGGCACCCGCCGCCAGGTTGGCCAGCGCCGTGCCGTGGTGCGGCGTGCCGATCGTGACGATGCGCGCCACGCGGGCCGCGCCGTAATGGCGCAGCCAGGCGCGCGCCACCAGGCCGCCCATGCTGTGGGCGACGAGAATCACGCGGTCGCTGCCCGTGCGGGCGCATAGCTCGGTGATGGCTTGTTCCACCAGCGGCACGAACTCCTCGATATCGGCGTTGATCGGTTCCAGGTCGATCGCCTTGTGCACGATACCGGCCCGTGCCAGCTGCCGGCTCAGCTTAGTCCAATAGCCGCCGTTGCACACATAGCCGTGCACCAGCAGCACCGGCAGGCCCTGGCCGAGGATGGTGCCGGCCGCATGCAGGCGCGGACGCAGCATGCCCCATGACGACGTCCACAGGGTGGCACGCAGTTCGCCCAAAAACAGGCGCGCCGCGCCCATGGTGCCCAGCTGGTATTCAGGCGGCACGGGGCTGCCCAGGCGCCGGCTCTCCCAGAAATTGCGCACGACGATCAGCGCGCGCACGGCCAGCAGCATGGCCAGCGCCAGCAGCACGGCCAGCAGCGGCGAAGCGACGCCCCACGCCTGCATGGCCAGGTACGCCAAGCCCAGCACGGCCAGCACTTGCAGCAGCATCAACCACTTGAGGATGCGCGCGATCATGCGGCGCCTGTTGCGGCGGCAGGCATGGGAACGGGCGCCGGCTTGCCCGTCAGCGCTTGCGCCAGGCCGCTGGCCAGGCGCGCTGTCAGCGCGTAGATCGTCAGTTGCGGATTGGCGCCGATCGACGTGGGGAACAGCGAGCCGTCGTGCACGGACAGGTTGCGTACGCCGTGATAGCGGCCGTCGGCGCCCGTCACGCCCAGGCGCGCATCGTCCGACATGGCGCAGCCGCCCATCACGTGGGCCGACACCACGCGCGCCAGCAGCGCCTTCATCGGCAAATCGCCGATGGCCTGCTTTGCCTGCGCCCAGCTCGTGTAGTGGCTGGCCAGCTCATGCACGGGATAGACGCTCCTGGCGCCGGCCGCGAACTGGATTTCCGCCATCGACAGCAGCGCGCGCCGCACGCCATCCCAGAGAAAAGGCGTGAGCGGATAGTCGAGCACGGGCGCGCCGAAACTGTCGATGGAGACGCTGCCGCCCGCCGCATCATGGTGAAAGCCGTCGCGCAGCAGCGCCAGCAAGGCGTGCGCATGGGGAAATTCGCGCATGGTGCGCGCATGCTCGTCGCCGAAGCCGCCCATGGTGGTGGCCATCAGCAGCGGGTGCAAGGGCGGCGCTTCGAGCTTGTAGCCGATAGGGCCATCGATGGGCGCCGTGTGCAGGAAATGGTCGGAATAAATCGTCTGTGGCGCGCCCGCATAGGCGTCGACCCTCTGCTTGAACAGGCCCGCCGACACCACGGTCGGATGCAAGAAGGTGCGCCGGCCCAGCAAGCCGTGCGGGTCGGGCGCCTGCGAGCGCAGCAGCAGCGCGGGCGAGTTGATGGCGCCGCCGGCCAGCACAAAGTGTTTCGCGCGCAGCGTGAGGCGCACGCCCGTCGGCGCCTGCCCGGTAGCGTCCAGCGCCGTCACCTGCAGGCTGTCGATGCGCTCGCCCTTGAAAGTGAAACGTTCGGCGCGCGCATGCACGAGCAGGCCCGCGCCCAGCGCCAGCGCCGACGGGATCGTCGTCACCAGCATCGACTGCTTGGCGTTGGTCGGGCAGCCCATGCCGCAGTAGCCGAGGTTCCAGCAGCCGTTCACGTTGCGCCGGATGGCGGCCGTGGGGATGCCCAGCGCCGTAGCGCCACGGCGCAGCAGATCGTTGTTTTCATTGGGCGGCGCGGCCCAGTCGCTTACGTGCAGGCGCTTTTCCATCATGGCGAACCACGGCGCCATGGCATCGACGCCATAGCCGGACAAGCCAAAGTGCTTGCGCCAGTATTCGAGGGTGCCGGGCGGCGTGCGGAAGCTCGAGGTCCAGTTGACGGTGGTCGAACCGCCGACCGTGCGTCCCTGCAGGATATTGATCGCCTTGTCGCGCGTCTTGCGCGCGGCCGATTCCTGGTACAGCGCGGGATAAGCGTCCGCTTCGCGCATCTTGAAGTCTTGCGAGGACTTCAAGCCGCCCTCCTCGACGATCAAGACCTTCAAACCGGCCAGCGCGAGGATTTCCGCCGTCACGCCGCCGCCGGCGCCGCTGCCGATGACGACGACGTCCGCTTCCAGGGTGCGGTCGGCGCTCAATGTGCTGGCGTCGGTGACGTTCCAGCCGCTGGCCACGCCGATGGCGATGGGATCAAGAATGGGGGATGTGCTCATGGATGCCTTATGCGCTCAGTTCGGGCAGCGGTCCCGGATAGCCGATGGCGGCCCAGTGGGCGGCATCGGCATACCAGGCGCCGAGGATCAGGTCGTGCAGGGCCAGATAGGCCGTCTGCAGTGTCGCCAGGCGGTGCGTGCGCCACGACTGCAGAAAGGCGGCCACCTGTGCCGGGTCGGCGTCAAGCCAGCCGCCATGCACGCCGGCGACGAAACGCCGCGCGGGCGCCAGCGCCAGAAGACCGAACAAATCCTGCACTTCCTGCTGCGCCGCCAGCGGCAAGCCGCGGATGGCCGTGTCCACGCCGGCGATGGCACCATCGAGCGCCACAGCCCGCGCGGTCGCGTCCCGAGTCAGTGCACTGCCCAGCATGGCCGGCACGATGGCCGCCAGCGCCGCGCGCGCTTCGCCGTCGAGCACGAAGCGGCCAGGCGGCGCCGGCCCGCGTACCAGCCGGTAGGCGGCGCCGCCGGCGGCCAGCACACCGGCGCCGAGCACGCCCAGTTTCAGAAACGATCTGCGTCGCATCCCCATGTCTCCCCTTGTTTTGTACGGCCTTTTGCAGGCCAGTGTACGCCAAAGGGGGCGGCGATCCGCGCGCAAAAACTAGAGCGACCCGTCTAGTTTGCGCGACGGGAACCACAGCAGCAACATGGCCAGCAGCGCCGCCAGCGCGCCGCCGATGGCGATGCTGGGCAAGCCAAAGGCGACGATCAGCGCACCGCCGAGCGCGCCACCGGCCGCCGTGCCCGCATTGAAGGCGGCGATATTCAAGCCCGCCGCCACGGCGTCGCTGCCAGGGCAATGCTGCTGCGCCAGGGCTAGCTGCCGCACGGTGGACAGGGTCACGAGGGCGAAGAACAGCAAGCCCAAAGTGCCGCACAGGGCCAGCAGGGCCACGGGCTGGGCGCGCAGCACATAAAACGCCAGCAAGTTGAGCGCCAGCGCGCCCAATGCCAGCACGGTGGCGCGCAGCGCGTGGGGCCTATCCGCGCACCAGCCGCCCAGCAGGTTGCCGCCGATGGCGCAAGCGCCAAAGCACAGCATGGCGGCGCCCAGCCAGCCCGCATCGAGTCCGCCCAGCTGCAACAGGAACGGCGAAACATAGGTGAAAAAACTGAAGGTGGCCACGCTGACCAGCGCCGCCACGCCGGCCGCCAGCAGCAGGGGCGGTTGCACGATGGCGCGCAGGCTGGCCAGGGCCGAGACGGCAGCGGTTTCCTGGCGCGCGGCCGGCATGGCGAAGCGCAAGCCGGCGCCGCCGCACAGGGCCAGCACGCCGATGGCCGCAAATACCCAGCGCCACGACGAGACGGCGCCCAGCCATGTCCCCAGCGGCACGCCGCCCGCCAGCGCCAGGGTCAGGCCCAGCCAGACGATGGATAGCGCCCGTCCCGCGCGCGACGGGTCGACCAGGCTGGTGGCCGCATGCGAGGCGACGGCCATGAACACGCCATGCGCGAGGCCCACGGCAAAGCGCACACCGAGCAGCGCGCCCAGTGCCGGCGCGGCCGCCATGGCCACGCTGCCGGCCGCCAGCACGAGCATGGTGGCCACCAGCACCTGGCGCATGGGCTGGCGCGCCAGCATGGCCGTCAGGATCGGTGCGCCGATGGCCGCCCCCAGCGCATACGCGGCAATGGCGCCGCCGGCCGCCGCCACGCTGGCGTGCAAGTCGCGCGCCATGGGGGTCAACAGGCCGGCGGCGATGAATTCGGACAAGCCAAAGGCGAAGCTGCACAGGGAGAGCAGATAAATCGCGGGCGGCAGGGACGCCGCGGCGCGGATGGAAACAGTGGACATGACGGCTCCAGTACAGGTAAAACGCCATGCTGGCCCCTGGGCCATCATCTGTAAAATATCTTATTTATCTTGAAATGAGACCTTGAAAGTCTCAATGCGTGGCAGACAGCCGCAACTGCGCCAGCAGCCGCTCGCGCACGGGCAACGTGCGCTGCGGGTCCCACGCCATGTACAGGTCGAGCTGGCGCAGCGCCTCGGGCGCGCTGCTTGCCAGCGGCAGCATGATCACGCCGGCAGGTGCGCAGGCCGCCAGGCTGGCCGGCAGCAGGGCCACGCCAAAGCCGGCCGCCACCAGTCCCAGCACCGTTTGCAGCCGGCGCGCCTGCTGCACCACGCGCGGCACGAAACCCGCATGCAGGCACAGGCTGGCCAGCTGGTCGTGGAAACCCTGGCCCAGCTCGCGCGGCGAAGCGACGAAATCGTCACCGGCCAGGTCCGCCAGATCCACCCTCACCTGTCCCGCGCAATGGTGGTCCAAGGGCAGCGCAATCACGATGTCTTCGCCCGACAGGCGCTCGAAGCGCAAGCCCGGCGTGCTGCGCCCGGGAGCGCGCAGCAGCGCGATATCGATGTCGCCCCGCTCCAGCCACTCGACCTGCTGCTGCGTCGACGCTTCGCGCAAGGTGAATTGCACGGCGGGCGAGGCGGCGCGGAACGCGCGCAAAGCCTCGAGCACGTGGGCATACGGCGTGATGTGGATAAAGCTGAGGCGCAAGTGGCCCTCGATGCCTTGCGCCACGCGGCGCGTGGCGGCCACGCCCTCTTCCAGGCTGGCCAGCACCTGGCGCGCCGTGACTAGGAAAGTGCCGCCGGCCGGGGTCAAGGCGACCTTGCGGTTCGTGCGTTCGAAAACAGGGTAGCCGAGCGCCTCTTCCAGCCGCAATATCGCCTGCGACAGCGGCGGCTGCGCCATGTGCAGCCGTTCGGCCGCGCGCCGGAAATTGAGTTCCTCGGCGACGGCGATGAACTGGCGCAGCAGCCGAGTCTCTATCATGGGCCTTTTTTGGCTACCGCCAGGATATGGCGCGCGATGCCGCGCAGGATATTGACTTCTTCCGTTTCCAGCCCCGTACGCGAAAACAGGCGTTTCAGGCGCGGCATGAGCTTTTTCGGATTGTCGGCGTCGAGAAAATCGATGGCGACCAGCGCCTGCTCCAGATGCGCATACATGCCGTCGACCTGCGCCAGGCTGGCCGCGTCGCCATGAAAACCGACGGGGCTGGACATTTGCCCATCGCCGAGCGCCGCCACGCGGCATTCATAGGCGACGACCTGCGCCGCCTGCGACAGGTTCAGCGACGAATACTCGGGATTGGCGGGGATGTTGATCAGCACATTGCACTGCTCGACGATCTCGTTTGGCAAGCCGAAGCGCTCATTGCCGAAGATGACGGCCGCGTGCAAGTCTGCGCCGGCCGCCAGCTGGGCCGCGATGGCGCGCGGGGCCGTGACGGGCGGCGAAAATTCGCGCAACCGGGCCGACACGGCGGCCGCGTAATTGCAGCCTTCAAGCGCCTCGGCGATCGAGCCGACGATGCGCGCGCCCGACAAAATATCCTGCGCGCCGCTGGCGAAGGCCACCGCTTCCGCATCCGTCAAGGCATCGGGAAAGCGGGGGTTGACCAGCACCAGATCGGAAAAACCCATCGTTTTCATGGCGCGCGCGACGCCGCCAATGTTGCCAGGACGACTAGTTTCGACAAGAATAAATCGCAGGCGTTTGAAAAGAGACGTGTTGATTTCGGGCAGATTCATTTAAAATAGCGCTATTGCGCGGTATCGATACAGGAAATTTCGGGAAACGGAGTCACAAAACGCTGACGCCAGGCCGGGATTTTAACCACTTCGGCACCGCTCCGCTCTTTAATTCATTCTTGCACTCTATCGTACCGGCGCCGCAAGGCGGCCATGGGCGGTCGCGTGCTTTTAACGGAAGCTCACATGCACCCAATGCTCAACACGGCGATCAAAGCCGCCCGCCGCGGCGCCGCCGTCATCAATCGCGCCTCTTTTGACCTCGACCGCGTCGTCGTCACGGAAAAACAACATAACGATTTCGTCACCGACGTCGACCAGGCGGCCGAACAAGCCATCATCGAGGTGCTGTCCAAAGCCTACCCGGACCACGCGTTCCTGGCTGAGGAATCGGGAGCTTCCGCCAACTCGCACGACGAGAACGAATATCAGTGGATCATCGATCCGCTGGACGGCACCACCAACTTCATCCACGGTTTCCCGCAATACTGCATCTCGATCGCCCTCGCGCATCGCGGCGTCGTCACGCAAGCCGTCATCTACGACCCGGTCCGCAACGACCTGTTCACGGCCACCAAGGGCGCCGGCGCCTACCTGAACGAAAAACGCATCCGCGTCACCAAGCTCGACCGCATCTCGAACGCCCTGCTGGGCACCGGCTACGTGGCCGGCAGCGCCCGCGCGCTGGACGAATACCTGAAGATGTACGCGATCATGGGCGAACGCAGCCAGGGCGTACGCCGCGCCGGCTCGGCCGCGCTGGACCTGGCCTACGTCGCTTGCGGCCGCCTGGACGGCTTCTACGAAAAAGGCTTGAAGCCTTGGGATATCGCCGCTGGCGCCCTGATGATCACGGAATCGGGCGGCATCGTCGGTGAATTTTCCGGCGAATCGGACTACCTGTACAAGGGTGACGTCATCGCCGCCAGCCCGAAGATCTTTGGCCAGATGATCACCTTGCTGACGCCATTCGCCTGATTGCCAGGCAAGGGCTGATGTAAAGAAGCTGCCGGAGGAAACTCCGGCAGCTTTTTTTTGCCCGCTCGGCTACCCCTCAGCTGCCCCGCATGGCCGGCAGCAGCACGCGGTAAATCTGCAGGAACGCCGGGCCCATCAGCACGACCATCAGCGATGGAAAAATGAAAAAGATCAGCGGGAACAGCAGCTTGAGGGCGATCCTGGCCGCCGTTTGTTCGGCGCGCTGGCGCCGCTTGGTGCGCAGCTGGTCGGACTGCACGCGCAGCGACGCGGCGATGCTCGTGCCGAAGCGTTCGGCCTGGATCAGCAAGGTCACCAGTGCGTCCACGTCTTCCACGCCCGTGCGCAGGGCCAGGTTGCGCAAAGCCTTGTCCTTGGCGCTGCCGGCGCGCAGTTCCAGCGTCACCAGTTGCAGCTCTTCGGCCAGCACCGCGCTTTTCAGGCCGATCTCCTGCGCCACGCGCGCCAGCGCCGCATCCATCGCCAGCCCCGCTTCGACGCACACCGTCATCAGGTCGAGCGCATCGGGAAAGGTCTCGAACACTTCGCGCTGGCGCTGTTTCAAACAGTGCGACAGCCAGACGTTGGGCAGGTAATAACCGAGGGCGGCGGCCGCGACCAGCCACAACAGCATATTCTGTCCGCCCTGGCGCAGCAGGAAATACAGCAGCAGCGGCAAGCCCACGAACAGGCCCGTCTTGGCCGCATAAAACAGGGCTGGCGCGGCCTGGCTGCGCCAGCCGGCATGGACGAAGCGGCTGCGGATGGGCGAACTTTCCCAGCCTTCGTCGGGCAGCGACAGCCTGGCCAGCGGGCGGGTCAGGCTGACGGCGTGCGCCACCCAGCGCCGCCTCGCATGGCGCTCCCGGTCGCCGGCGGCGCCCGCATCACCGAGCGATTGCAGCCGCTGCTGCACGGCACTGCCGGCAAACAGGCGCAGCACCAGCACGGCCAGCGCGAAAACAATCAGGAACAGCAGGCCCAGCAAAGCCAACTGCGCCGCACTCATGCCGCTCATCGTGTTTGCTCTTTCATGTCACACCCGGATATGGATAATTTTTCGGATACAGAGCACGCCAACCATCAGCAAGCCCAGCGCCACGCCGACCATCTTGCGCCCGCCCGCATCCGTGTACAGCACGGCAATGAATTGCGGATTCATCACGTGCATCATCAGCGCCGCGCCAAACGGCAGCAAGCCCAGTACCCAGGCCGACATGCGCCCTTCGGCCGACAGCACGCGCACCTGGCCCAGCAATTTCAATCGGTCGCGGATGATGGCGCTGATGCTGCCCAGCAATTCAGTCAGGTTGCCGCCCGTTTCCCGCTGGATCAGCACGGCGATGACGACATAGCGCAAATCCGTGCTGGGCACGCGCGCGGCCAGGTTGCCCAGCGCATCGGCCATCGCCACGCCGAAACTGACTTCGTCGAACACGGCGCGGAACTCGTCGGCCAGCGGCCCCGTCATCTCCTCGCCCACCATTTTCAGCGCGGTGGGAAACGCATGGCCGGCACGCATGGCGCGGCCCATCAGGTCCAGCGCGTCCGGCAATTGCTGCTCGATGCGCACCAGCCGCCGGCTCCTGGCGCGGCGCGCCAGCAGATACGGCAGCGCGGCGCCGCCCGCGCCCAGGCCCAGGCGCACATACCATGGCAAGGGCAGCGCGCTGGCCGCCAGCAGGCCGGCGGTCGCGCCAAGCGCGCAATAGCCGAGGAAGCCGGCCACGAGCCAGCGCATGCCCGCCTGCAGCAGCAGTTGCTCGATGCGCCGCGCGCCGGGCAAGCCTTCCAGCACGCCCTGCAGAAACGGATAGCTGCTCAGCGGGCGCTGCTTGGTGATCGACAGCGCCTGTTCGCCATCGCTGGCCGTGTACATGGACTGCAAGCGCCGCGCCACCCGCGCAGCGCCCGCCCCCCGCGCCGCTTGCCACGCCAGCCAGGCGCCCGCCACCAGCAGCACGACGGCAAGGAAGAGGAACAGATAGACAAGATAGGAAAGCATGGCGTTCAGCGTCCCGCCGCGGTGGGTTCGAACAGGGCGGCCGAGACGCCGATGCCAAAGCTGTTCAGGCGCTCGAGGAAGCGCGGGCGGATGCCGCTGGCCGAGAACTGCCCGACCACGGCGCCGCCCTCGGCCACGCCAGTCTGCTTGAAGCTGAAGATTTCCTGCATCGTGATGACCTCCCCTTCCATGCCCGTGATTTCCTGGATCGACGTGACCTTGCGCTTGCCGTCGATCAGGCGCGACACTTGCACCACCACCGACACGGCCGAGCTGATCTGCTGCCGGATGGCCTTGCTGGGCAAATTCGCCGCCGCCATGCTGATCATGTTTTCCAGCCGCGTCAGCGCGTCGCGCGGGGTATTCGCATGGATGGTGGCCATCGAGCCTTCATGGCCCGTGTTCATGGCGCCCAGCATGTCGAGCGCCTCGGCGCCGCGCACTTCGCCCAGGATGATGCGGTCGGGGCGCATGCGCAGCGCATTGCGTACCAGCGCGCGCTGCGACACTTCCCCCTTGCCTTCGATATTCGCGGGGCGCGTTTCCAGGCGCACGACGTGCGGCTGCTGCAATTGCAGTTCGGCCGCGTCTTCCACCGTGACGATGCGTTCCGTATTGCCGATGAAGCCGGAAATCACGTTGAGCATGGTGGTCTTGCCGCTGCCCGTGCCGCCGGAAATGAGGATGTTCATCTTCGCCTTGCCCAGGCCCTGCAGCACTTCGGCCATCTCGGCCGTCATGCTGCGGTAGGCGACCAGGTCGGCCAGGCGCAGCGGATCGACGGAAAAACGCCGGATCGACATCACGGGACCGTCGATGGCCAGCGGCGGGATGATGGCGTTCACGCGCGAACCGTCGGGCAGGCGCGCATCGACCATGGGACTCGACTCGTCGATGCGCCGGCCCACGCGCGAGACGATCTTGTCGATGATTTTCATCAGGTGGGCGTCATCGTCGAAGCAGATGTCGGTCAGTTCCAGGCGGCCGCCGCGTTCCACATACACCTGCTTGTGGCCGTTGACGAGGATGTCCGACACGCTGGCGTCCGACAACAGGGTTTCGAGCGGCCCGAAGCCCAGCATCTCGTGCTGGATGTCGCGCGTGAGGCTCCGGCGCTCGGCGTCGTTGATGACGACCGCCTCTTCGTCCAACAGGCGCTCGACGAGGCCGCGCAATTCTTCGCGGATGCGCTCCTGCGACAGGCGCTGCATGCTTTCCAGGTCGACCCGTTCGAGCAGCAGCCCATGGATGCGCAGCTTGAGGGCGCGGTAGCCGTGGTTGTCGATGGCCGCCGCGCGTTGCGGCGCGAGCGCGGCGATCTTGGCGCTGCCGAGCCGTTCGCGGATGGACAAGGCGGCAGTGGGGGAACTAGCCATGCAATGCTCCTGTTATGGGGTGTGGGTCAAGCATGTGCATCAAGCGCGCCGCAGGACACGGCCCAGCCAGCCCTGGCGCGCCGTGCTGGCCGCGCCGCCGGCCAGGCTGGCGGCGAACTCCTGCAGCGAGCGGGTGATCGGGCTGGCTTTGTCGAGCTGCAAAATCGGCATGCCCTGGTTGACGGAGGCGGCCGCCGAGGCGTAGTGATTAGGCACCGTGCGGTAGACAGCCGTGCCATACGCCGCTTCCAGGTCGCGCAGGCGGATTTCGCCGCCCTTGTCGTGGCGGTTGACGATGATGTGCACCTTTTCCTTCGCGTATTCGAGCGAGCGGAACATGCCCAGCAGGCGCTTGCCGTCGCGGATGTACGGCAAGGTCGCTTGCAGGACGGGAAAGATCATGTCGGCGTGGTCGAGCGCGCGCACGCTGACGGCGTCGAGGTTGCGGCCCACGTCGAGCACGATGAAATCGTACTGGCGCCTGGCTTGCCGGATGATGGCGTCGATGTGTTCGGGCGCCACTTCGCTGGCGTGGGCCGGGTCCTCGGGCGCGGCCAGCACGCTGTAGTTGGGCAGGATGTGCAGCATGCTCGATCCCAGGAACGAGGAGTCGAGCCGGTGGATGTCGCGCGTGACGTCGGACAGCGTGGCCAGCGGCTTGTTCTCGGAAACGAAGAGCGAGGCGTCGCCAAAATGCAGGTTCATGTCGATCAGGGCAACGCGCTGCTGGCCGCCGGCGGCCAGCGCATAACCGAGGTTGCTGGCGATGAAGGTGGCGCCGCTGCCGCCCTTGCAGGAAATGAAGGCCAGCACCTTGCCGTTGCCATGCTCGCGCCGCTCCAGCTTTTCCTCGATGCGTTCGAGCGCCGCATGCAGGCTGGCCGGCACGGCAGGAAACGGCAGCACGTCGCGCACGCCCGCGCGCATGGCCTGCAGCAGGAATTCGGGCGGCTGCTGGTGGCACAGCACGATGAAGGCCATGCGCGGATGCAGGTTGCTGAGGCGCTCGATGGCGGCCAGGTCGGCGCCGTCGTTCGACGGGCGGTCGAAGATCAGCACGTCGGGCAGCGATTGCGCCGCCTGCAGCGGTTCGAGCGATTCGCCGCCCGCGCTGATCTCGTCGAGCCGGTTGCGGCTGCGCAGCAGCCGGCCCAGTTCGGACAGTATTTTTTCATCCCTGGAATTGATGGCGATTTTCACGATATGCCTTGCTGATTCTGTGGTGACGGTGCCAGGCTCACGGGCGCGCCCCGACGCCGATGGTCAGGGCGGCTCCTTGCGGCGCGGGCGCGGCAAAGCTTTTCTGGTAGGCCGCGTGGGCGGCCTGCGCGGCCTTGCCATCGATGCCAGCCACGGGGTCGCGGTTCGCGCCCGCCTGCGGCGCCAGCACCTGGCGCGCGCGCAGCTGCTCGACGCTGTGGCCGAACTGGCGGTCCAGGTTCGGCGTGGCGGCGCAGCCGCTGGCGGCCAGGGCGGCCAGCAGCACGGGAAAGTAAAAAGAATGCTGCATGGTGTGCTCCTATTGAATGTCCGGGCCGGCCGGCGCTGTCTGCGTGGCCGCTTCCTGCCGTGGCCGTGGTGGGGTGGCGCCTTCCATTTTTCCCTGCAAGAAGAACTCGCCGCGGCTCGGTGCCACATAGGCGTCGGTCGGCAGCACGACAGCGGCGCCATCCGCGGTATCGAGCGGCTTGACCAGATGCGGCGTGATGATGAATACCAGCTCGGTACGGTCAGTCTGGAAATCGCTGCTGCGGAACAGCGCGCCCAGCACGGGAATCTCACCCAGGAAGGGCAAGGCCTTGATATTGGTCGTCACATTGTTCTTGATCAAGCCGCCAACGGCAAAGCTCTGGCCATCGAACAGCTGCACCGTCGTCGTGGTGCGCCGCGTGGTAAAGGCCGGCAGCACCGCATTGGCGGCGGCGCCCCCGCCCGTGGTGATACCGATGCCTTCGCGGTTCAGTTCCGACACTTCCGGTGCCACCTTCAGGTTGATGCGCCCCCCTTCCAGCACGGTGGGCGTGAACTTGACGGCGATGCCGAATTCCTTTTCTTCCAGCGTGATCTTGTTGGTCGTGCTGTCTTGCGCGACCGGAATGAAAATCTTGCCGCCCGCCAGGAAACTGGCTTCCTGGCCGCTGATGGCCATGATGT
The DNA here is from genome assembly GCF_001758715.1 of Janthinobacterium sp. HH104. Classification (NCBI taxonomy): domain Bacteria; kingdom Pseudomonadati; phylum Pseudomonadota; class Betaproteobacteria; order Burkholderiales; family Oxalobacteraceae; genus Janthinobacterium; species Janthinobacterium sp. HH104. The sequence goes on from NZ_LRIB01000041.1 coordinate 74,894, forward strand.
TCGGTTCGGCCAGCACCTTGACGAGGCCGTCGCGCTTTTGCGCGTCGAGCGTCAGGCCGTTGCCATTCTTGCCGTGCACGGCGCCCAGTTGGCTGGGGTTGCCGCTTAGCAGGTTCGACAGCAAGCCGTAGCTCCAGTTGCCGCGCGTGCCGCTGATGCCCACGCTGGCGCCCAGCTGGTCGACGAGGGTCTTCGACACTTCGGCGATCTTCACTTCCAGCATGACCTGTTGCGGCGCCGCGACCGACAGCATATTGATGACCTTGACGGCGCCGCCCGCACTCGCGGCGCCGTCGGCCGCTGCGGCCGATTCGCCTGCGCCCCGCTGCGCATAGGCTTGCGCCATCTCGAGGATCTGGCTGGCCTTGACGCCGTCGCTCACCTGTCCCGACAGCACGATGCTGCCGCCGGCCGCGCCAACTTTCACGGCGCGCTCGCCAGGGAAGACATAGGCGAGCTGCGCCTGCAAGCCTTCGACGTCGATCTCGACTTCAATATCGACGATCACGGGACGCTGCTGCCGGTCCCACAGGATCAGGTTGGTGCTGCCCGGGGCCAGGCCCCAGACGAACAGCTGGCTGGACGAGCCCAGCATCCTGGCGCCGGCCACGCGCGCATCGTTGACGGCGATCTGCGACACCGGCAGGCTCAGCTTGCGCAAGGTGGACTTGCCCACGGCGATGCGCACGGGCTCGCCCAGGCGGGCGATATCGGCGCCCAGCGACATGGCCGGCGCCGCCACCGGCGACATGACGGCCTGCCGGGCGGGCGCCGCCGCGATGGCGCCGCCCGGCCAGGCCAGTCCTGCCGCCAGGGCCAGGCGCATGCCCGCACTCGCGGCGTGCTTACGAAATGTATTCATCGGTCATCCTTGCTTGCCTGCTGATTGTTAAAATTGCTGGACGCTCGTATCCATGCCCTTGACGACGGTGACGCTGTCGCGCGTTGCGGCGCGTGCCGGGGCCGCCTGGCGCCGCGCCGCTCGCACCGGCGCGGGCGCCGGCACCTTCAGTTCCAGCAACGACTCCTTGGTGGCGCCGCCCGTGTTGACGGGGTCCGGATCGACCTGGTTGCGCAGCACCAGCGACAGGCTGCCAACGCTGCGCGCCAGGTCCAGCTTTTCCACCTGCTCCGGCGTCAGTTCCAGGGTCACGGCGTTGACCACCTTGGGCTTGTTGTCGTCACGGCCCGACTCCTGCGCCACGGCCAGCACGAGGATGCGTTCAAGCACGATTTTGGAAATGGCCAGTGGCGCGCCGCCTGCCGGCCTGGCGCGGTCATCCTGCGTATGGACGAGAATGTCGACGAAATTGCCCGGCAGGGCGAAGCCGGCCACGCCCACCACGTCATTGACGCGCACGGTCATGGCGCGCTTGCCGGCCGCCACGATGGCCGACAGGCCGCCGGTGGCGCCGGGCGGCGCGAGTTTGCTTTCCAGCACCGGCTCGCCTCGGCTGACGGCGCTGCGCGTGATGCGCCCGTCCAGCGCGCCGGCCTCGCCGAACGCCCCGGGCGGCATGGCGCCGGCGGGCCAGTCCATGCCGCGCAGCATGGCCGGCGTCACCTTCGCGCCCACGTCGATATCGACCAGCGCGACCATCACCGTCTGGCTGGCCGGCGCGCCCTGCCCCGACATCCAGCGCGCGGCCGCCAGCACGGCGGCCCCCGCCATCAGCAGCGCCAGCAGCACGATCGCAACGCGGCTATTTCTCATTGTTTTTCCTCTTGATCAAGCGTGGGGTTCCGGACGGGCGTGTCATGCATGGCCGCCGGCCGCCAGGGCCAGCCAGATGGCGGTGCCGGCGGCAATGGCGATCGCGTACGGCAAGTTGCCGCCCGGCGCGGCAGGCGCACCAAGCTGCGGTGCCTCGCCCGCTGCGGCGCGCAGCCAGCCTTGCAGCAACAATTGGCGGGCATTCGCCAGCGCCTGGCGCAGCGTGCCCTGATACACGGCGACGGCCAGCGCCAGCACGCCGCCCGCAAGCAGGCTGCACAGCACGGCAAACACGGCGGCGCGCGGACCGAGAAAAGCCCCCACCATCGCCATCAGCTTGACGTCGCCCGCGCCCAGCGCCTTCATCGCATGCATGGGCAACAGCAAGCCCAGCCCGACGGCGAGGCCGCCCAGCGCCAGCAACGGTCCGGACGGCGTCATCCCGGGCAAGGCCAGGCTGTTGAGCAACACGCCCAGCACGGCGCCGGAAAACACGAGCCGGTTGGGAATGCGCCGGCGGCGCACGTCATGCCAGACAGCCGCGGCAAGCAGCCCCCACAAGACTATGGCGGGGCTGAACGTCCAGAAAGAATGAGGGTCCATCGTGTACCTGATGCAAGCCGAGCGCAGCACAGCATGCGCATCGTTGGGCGGGAAGTCGGCAGGCCGGGCCGGATCGGCAGCCGGCCTGTCGGGGTGCAGCGCGGTGGGCCGGCGTTTTAGATCGCCGCGCCCGTCAGCTTGGTGCCGATCGCCTTGAAGGCGCCATCGAGGCCGGTGGTGAAATAGCCGACGGCCGTTACCAGCGCCGCAGCCACCAGCGCCGCGATCAGCGCATATTCGATCGCAGTCACGCCGTCTTCTTCGGCGATAAAGTTTTTAATGCAATTCATATTATTCCCTTTCAGGTCAAGTTTCAAACATGATAAAAACTGAAAATACAGTCTGAAAATAAAAACATCATCCTTGTTTTTATTTGCCAATTTCTGATGCGTGTATTTTATATAAACAAACATCAAATCGAATCAGAGAAAAGTCATTTTATGTGCAGTACAAAACATCTTAATTTTTTATTCACACCCAGTACATATGTACCGTCATTCCGCATGGATGGGCTCGGCCAGCCGGTTGCGGGTGGCGTACACATATAATTCCAAGCGGTTGGTGACATCGAGCTTGCTGTAGATCGATGTCAGATGATTACGCAAGGTTTGCTCCGAGATAAAAGCGCGCTGGGCTATCGCGCGGTTCAGCGCACCATTTCCTTCCACCATCATGGCAACGATCTTGCGCTCCTTCAGCGTCAGCCTGGCGATCCGCTGCTCTTCCGGATCGGGCGCCGCTTCCGGCTTGTTCTGCACGCCCAGCATGCTGTCGAGCAGCGCCGGATCCAGGCACAACTCGCCCTGATGCAGACGGACGATGGCGTCGACCATCTGCTTGACGGGCGTTTCCTTGCCCAGCACCGCCCGCGCGCCGCTGCGCACGGCGCGCCCGCATGCGGCCTGGTCCTGCGTGCCGCTGAACAGCAAGGCCCGCGACACGCCATTGCCGAGCAGCTGCGGCAGATAGTCGATGGCGCAGGCGCTGGCGCCGCTGCAGCCCAAGTCGGCGTCCAGCACGATGACGTCGGGACACAGGGTCCGCGCCAGCAGCAGCGCGCTGTCGATCTCGGTGGAGCTGGCCACCACCTGCATTGCCGGCTGGGCACCGGCGAGCAGCTGCTCCAGGCCCCACAGCCAGGTCTTGTGGTCCGACACCAGCATGACGCGGATGACATTTTTTGTTGACATGCTTTACCTCTTTACTTGAAGCCCACTCCCCTCGGGGAATGTTGTTGATCCGAATCGGCTTGCCTGCCTCGCGCGCGCGCCTTCCGCGGCTGCGCGCAGGGGAAAGAAGTCATGGGGGCACGAAGGAAGAGGCATCGGGCCGGCACGCGCAAACGCGGTGCGTGGCCCAGGCCAGCGGGCGCCGCATGGCGGGCGTGTGCCGGTGGATGGGCAGCGTGGCCGGGGCGGACGAGGCGCGGGCGCGCCAGCGCTGCTGCCACCGCTGCTGTTGCTTACATTGCAGCATTTTTGTTGCATCACCTTGCAAAACAAGTCCTTGCCTGCACGCAGGACAATCCTGACACCAGGCCTGTTTTCATACCCGCGCATATTACTCCCGGCCTTGTAAGGACGGGGCCGGGACAATTGAAATATGGCGATTAATTTCGATTATCTTGACCTGTAATAATTTAAATGGCGGCCACGCCCTTGAAAATCGATATAGAATAATCGCCAGTCAAATGGCGCATTGCCATCCGCCCGACATTCGTCATCGCGAAACTTTACCGGATTATTCCCATGCGTTTAAAACAGGCCGATTCCCGCATATTGCGCAAGCACGGCGGACAAGGCGGCGCCACCTTGCTTGAATTTGCCCTGATAACGCCGGTCTTTCTCATGCTGATAATCGGCATCATCGAATTGAGCATGGCTTATTTTGCCAATATGACCATGCAGCACGCGGTACGCGAAGGCGCGCGTTATGCCGTCACGGGGGCCAAGGACTTTGACCCCGACAGCGCCAACCAGCAGCGCTACCAGGCCGTGATACAGAAGATCAGGGACAGTTCCATGGGCATGTATGACAAGGTCAGCCCCGTGATCGCCGTCAACGGCAGCGATGCCGTCGGCGCCGCCATGTTCGGCCAGGCCGGCGATATCGTCGTCATTTCCGTCGATTGCCGCTGGGCGTTTGCCACGCCGATGATCCGTGCCCTGTTCCGCGATGGGCAGGCGCATTTCGTCGTGGCCGCCACCATGCGCAATGAAAGCTTTGGCGGCCTGTGATGCGCGGCTACTTTCCTGCGCGCGCCCCGCGCGGCATCGCCGCCGTGGAATTTGCCATCGTGCTGCCGCTGCTGGCGCTGCTGCTGTTCATGGTGGTCGATCTGTCACGCGCCATCCAGGCCAAGACCATCTTGCTCAACATCAGCCGCGAAGGCGCCAACCTGGCTTCGCGCTCCACCTCCGACCTGAGCGGATCTAGCCAGGCCATCATGAACGCGCTGGCGGCCAGCACGCCGCCGCTGGACATGAACCAGCGCGGCATGATCTACATCACCAAGATCATGGGCTACACGGCCAAGAGCGGCATGCGCAACATCGTGCTGGAACAGTACCGCTGGGATGCGGGCGCGAAGGCCAGCGGCTACCTGCCCACCAGCCAGGTGTGGCAATGCGGCAGCTGGAGCAATGGCGCGTGCACGGGCATCGCCAAGGACGAGTCCGCCCCCACGGTGGCCTTGATGCGGGACCAGCTGGCCGACGGCGAACTGATCTACGCCGTGGAAACTTTCTACAATTTCGACATGCTGTTCGGCACCTTGAAATTTGGCAACAGCACGACGCCCGTTCTGGGCCCCAACCTCACTTCGATGACGGTATTCTGATGCGCATTCCACACAAGCGGCAAGGCGGGCAAGTGCTGATCATGGTGGCGCTGTCGGCCGTCGTTTTGATCGCCTCGGTGGGCCTGGCCGTCGATTCGGCCCTCGGCTACTTCGTCAAGGCCAAGCTCAACGCGGCCGTCGACTCGGCCAGCCTGGCGGCGGCGCGCGGCGTCACGGCGGGCAGCTCGGAAGAGGAACAGCGGACCAATGCGCGCCAGTCGGCCAGGGAATTTTTCGACATCAATTATCCGGACCAGTTCCTGCTGTCGACGCCGACCCTGCATCCGGTCGGCGTCACGTTCGACAAGGGCACCGTCACCATCGACGTCTCTGCCACCGCCTCGCTGCCCGTCTCGCTGATGGGCGTACTCGGCTTCAAGACCCTGAACGTGGCAGCCAGCGCGCAAACCATCCGCAAGGACCTGGACATGGTGCTGGTGATGGATACCTCGGGCTCGCTGGAAAACAATGCGGACGCCGTGCGGGCGGCGGGCAAGTCCTTCCTGAATAAATTCAATTCCACCGTGGACCGCGTCGGCTTGCTGCATTTTGCCAGCGGCGCGCAGCTCGATCTGCCGATCAAGACAAGCGATCGCGGCTTCGATCGCACGCAGGCTGGCAATGCCATCAATGGCTACAAGTTCGAAGGCGGCACGAATTACTCAGAAGGCATGTGGAATGCTCAGGATCAGCTCAATAGCATCAGCCAGAACAATCGCTCCAGCCTGCGCGTCATCGTGTTCTTTTCCGATGGATCTCCGTCCGCCTTTTCCTCTTACTTTTTCCCCGCTACCACGGGCAATTGCACGAAAGCGGGAGCGCTGGCCGTGTACGACGATTTACCATCGAGCGGTTTTGCGACAGATGGACTGTACCGTATCAATGCAAGCAGCACCAAGCTCGCGCCCGAGACCTATTGCACCAGAAACCTGATCAGTGAATTGCCGACGTGGTATAACGCGCACAATCTTCCCGCCCAGGCCGACGATCCGACGGCACGCGAATTCCCCATCGTGACCACTACGCCGCGTGCGGTGAGCAAAGATATGTCCACCAGAAAACTCCAGTGGACCAATATGCACCGTGCATCGCGCAACCTGGCAGAGGCGATGGCCAGCAAGGCACGCCTGGAAAATACCTACATATTTACTCTGGGCATGGGCGCCGCGCTGAAGGCCAAGGCCGGGCCGGACAATGAAATCGGCGAGGACTTGCTGCGCTGCATGGCCAATACGGCGGATGCACCAAACCGTTGCCGCAAGCCGGCCGAACCCGTGGGCCTGTACTGCTATGCCGCCACGGACAGCGACCTGAGCCCGTGTTTCACGCGGCTTGCGTCAGCCATCCTGCGCATTTCCAGATAAGGCCCGGCCAGCTCCTAGAAGGCGAAGCAGCTGCAGCCCAGGGTGCCCCAGAAGCCGGAAAAATCGCTGACCGGCACGGCCGACTTGTGCGCCCGGTCGTGGGCGTGGGCGTGCACCCCGCAGGCGCCCGCGCACTGGTGCGGCATGGCGGCTTGCACCTGCTTCGCCACGGGCCGGTAATGGCCGGGCACCGTGCGCACGGGCGACCACTCTGGCAGTACGGGAATCGGTGGCGGCGCCAGATTGGTGAACTCCGCCTGACCATAGACGACCTTGCCGCCCACCATGGTCAGCACGGATTCGATCGACTTGATCGCCTCTTCCGGCACCGTGAAATAATCGGCCGACAGCACGGAGAGATCGGCCAGCATGCCCTCGCGGATACGCCCCTTCTTGCCTTGCTCGCTGGAGAACCAGGCGCTGCCCGCCGTCCACAGTTCCAGTGCCGTGTCGCGCGACAGTCTGCCCGCCGCATCCGTCAGCGCCAGGCCGCCCACGGTGCGCCCCGAAACCAGCCAGTACAGCGCCGTCCACGGGTTGTAGCTGGCGACCCGGGTCGCATCCGTGCCGCCGCCGACGGGCACGCCCGCGTCGAGCATGCGCTGCACGGGCGGCGTGGCTTTCGCCGCGTCGGCGCCATAGCGCTCGACGAAGTACTCGCCCTGGAACGCCATGCGGTGCTGGATGGCCAGGCCGCCGCCCAGCGCCTTGACCCGGTCGATATTGCGCGGGCTGATGGTTTCCGCGTGGTCGAACAGCCAGTGCAGGCCGCCGAACGGCGTGTCGCGGTTGACCCTTTCAAACACGTCGAGCATGCGGCTGATCGATTCGTCATAGGTGGCGTGCAGGCGGAACGGCCAGCGCTGCTCGACCAGGTGGCGCACAACCTTTTCCAGTTCGTCTTCCATGCCGGCCGCCAGCTCGGGACGCGGTTCGAGGAAATCCTCGAAGTCGGCGGCGGAAAACACGAGCATTTCGCCGGCGCCGTTGTGCCGGTAAAAATCCGTGCCGTCGCCGGGCTTGATCATGCCCGTCCACTTCTGGAAGTCCTGCAGTTCCGCGCCCTTGTTTTGCGTGAACAGGTTGTAGGCGATGCGGATGGTCAGCTGTTCTTTTTGCGCCAGCTCGTCGACAACGACGTAATCCTCGGGATAATTCTGGAAGCCGCCGCCCGCATCGATGGCGCTGGTGATGCCGAGGCGATTCAATTCGCGCATGAACTGGCGCGTGGAGTTCACTTGCAATTCCAGCGGCAGCTTCGGGCCTTTCGCCAGCGTGGCATACAGGATCATGGCGTTCGGCCGCGCGATCAGCAAGCCGGTCGGATTGCCGGCCGCATCGCGCACGATTTCGCCGCCTGGCGGGTTCGGCGTGTTATTGTCGTAGCCGACGGCGCGCAGCGCAGCGCGGTTCAGCAATGCGCGGTCGTACAGGTGCAGGATGAAGACGGGCGTGTCGGGCGCGGCCGCGTTGATTTCATCGAGGGTCGGCATGCGCTTTTCCGCGAACTGGAATTCCGTCCAGCCGCCCACGACGCGCACCCATTGCGGGTTCGGCGTGCGCAAGGCCTGCTCCTTGAGCATGCGCAAGGCGTCGGCCAGCGAGGGCACGCCTTCCCAGCGCAATTCCAGGTTGTAGTTCAAGCCACCGCGGATCAGGTGCAGGTGCGAGTCGTTCAAGCCGGGAATCACCGTGCGGCCAGCCAGGTCGATCACCTGCGTGGCGGGGCCGCGATGGCGCATCACGTCTTCCACGTCGCCCACGGCGAGAAATTTGCCATCGGCGATGGCGACGGCGGACGCCAGCGGCTGCGTCCTGTCGACCGTGTGGAAACGGCCGTTGAGCAAGATGGTGTTTGCGTGCATGGGAACTCCCGGATCAAATGAAAACACGGCCCCGCCGGCGGGCGGCGGAGCCAAAATCAGCGAAAAATCAATGGCCTTCGCTGGCGTTGAACATCGATTTGGCGTAGATCAGGCCCAGGCCATAGCCGCCGCCGTGCGCCACGGCCGTCGCCACCGTCTCATTGTAGGTCTCGCCGCGGGCCCAGTCGCGCTGCAGTTCCAGCAAGTATTGCACGGACGTCATCGGCTGCGCACCCGCCTGTATCATGCGCTGCATGGCCATCGCATGCGCTTCGTCGGAGACGTCGCCGCTGGCGTCGGCGATCACGTAGACTTCAAAGCCCTGCTCCAGCGCCGACAGCGCGGGGCCGACGATGCAGACGGAGGTCCACAGGCCGGCCAGCACGATCTTGCCCTTGCCGTAGCCATTCACCTTGTCGGCGATGCGCGCATCTTCCCAGGTATTCATGCTGGTGCGGTCGATCGGCGCCTGATCCGGGAAGACGGACTGGATCTCGTCGAAGATCGGGCCGGAGAACGATTTGGCGGCCACCGTCGTCAAAATCGTCGGCACCTTGAATTCCGCCGCCGCCTTGGCCACCAGGGCCGCATTATTGCGCAGCAGGGCCAGGTCGATGGAGCGCGTGGCGAACGCCATCTGCGACTGGTGGTCGATCATGATCAGGGTATGATCGTTCGGGGTCAGCAGTTTTTTGGCGGCTTGGGCGGTGGCGATAGGCATGATGTTTTCCTTAGTGAAAATAATTGAATATAAAAATACGGATGTCGTTATACGGTGCTGCTGCTCCTGCCCTTGCGTCACGCTGTGTGTGCCGGGCCAGTGCTATGCAGTATGGACGAGATACTTTGAAAACAAAAACGGAAAGAATGCCAAGCTATATGCAATTTTTTCGATAATGAAAAATAGCCGCGACAGCAGCCTGTCCTCAAGGAGAAAACATGGGATTTGAATTCAGGATCACGGCCGGCCTGACGCCAGAGCAGCGTCAGCACATCGCGCAGCTGCTAGAGTTGGCGGCGCGCCCGCCCGGCGGCGCCATGCCCGATACCGACGCCAGGCTGACGGACGCCGGCCTGTATGTGTGCCAGCACCTGCGCCCGGAGCCGTGGCACGGCCTGGCCGCCGTGCGCGGCTGGTTTGATACGCACGGCGTGCGCTACACCGTCGGCGAAATTGACAACTAAACGCCTTTTCTTTACTTGCGACATTGCAAACCTGAAACAAAACAGGCGCGTTTTTGCCAGGCTGTTATACTTCGCGTGTGCGGCACATATGACCAGTCCCCTTGCCGCTGTCTTTCGACCCCTAATCTGATTGCCTGCGACTGGCGCCTCACGATGGCGACAGGCCGATCTCACAATAAAGTTACCATGTCCTTTTCCTCCCTCGGATTGTCCGACGCTATCGTACGTGCCGTTACCGAACACGGCTACACCGTACCGACCCCGATCCAGTCGCAGGCGATTCCCGCCGTGCTGGCTGGCGGCGACTTGCTGGCCGGTGCACAAACCGGTACCGGCAAGACGGCCGGCTTCACCCTGCCCGTGCTGCACCGCCTGTCGACGGACGCCAATGGCGCATCCATCACCAGCAACACCTCGACGCGCCCTATCCGCGCCCTGATCCTGGCCCCGACGCGCGAACTCGCCGCGCAGGTCGAGGAAAGCGTGCGCGCCTACAGCAAGTACACCAAATTGAACTCGACCGTGATTTTCGGCGGCGTCGGCATCAACCCGCAAATCAAGCAGCTCAAGCATGGCGTCGACATCCTCGTCGCCACGCCGGGCCGCTTGCTGGACCACATGGGCCAGGGCACGGTCGACCTGTCGAAAGTGGAAATCCTGATCCTCGACGAAGCCGACCGCATGCTCGACATGGGTTTCATCCGCGACATCAAGAAAGTGCTGGCCGTCTTGCCGCCGAAACGCCAGAACCTGCTGTTCTCGGCCACGTTCTCGGAAGAGATCAAGGCCCTGGCCGACGGCTTGCTGAACAAGCCAGCCATGATCGAAGTGGCACGCCGCAATTCGACCGTGGAAGTGATCAAGCAAAAGATCCATCCGGTCGACCGCGACAAGAAGCACCCGATGCTGTCCTACCTGATCAAGTCGAACAACTGGACGCAAGTGCTGGTCTTTACGCGCACCAAACATGGCGCCAATAAACTGGTCGAACAGCTGGGCGCGGACGGCATCGGCGCCCTGGCCATCCACGGCAACAAGAGCCAGTCGGCGCGCACGCGCGCGCTGTCCGAGTTCAAGGATGGCACCTTGCAAGTGCTGGTCGCCACCGACATCGCCGCGCGCGGTATCGATATCGACCAGTTGCCGCACGTCGTCAACTACGACTTGCCGAACATTCCGGAAGACTATGTGCACCGTATCGGCCGCACGGGCCGTGCCGGCGCCAAGGGCGAAGCCGTGTCGCTGGTTTGCGTGGATGAACACGAAATGTTGAAAGACATCGAAAAGCTGATCAAGCAAACCCTGCCGCGCGAAGTCATCGAAGGCTTCGAGCCCGACCTGAACGCCCGCGCCCAGCCTGTGCAATTGCGCAGCGGCACCGGTGGTCACCGCAACAACAGCCGCGCGCCAGCGGGCGCCGTCGTGCGCGTGAAAACCGGCGGCAGCGGCGCCAAGCCACGCAGCGCCGGCCCATCGGGCGGCGGTGGCGGCGGTAACCGCAGCGGCAATGCGCCGCGTTCGGCAGCATCGCACCGTTCCGGCGGTCGCGGCCGTTAATACCCGCGGGTAAGCGTATCGCAGCAATCAAAACCGTTCCAGGACTTGTTTCTGGAACGGTTTTTTCATGCCCGCCACCAATTGCCGATTTGGGCTAGGATAGTGTCCATTGCCCCCACCTGCGTGCCGCCATGCCGAACTTCGCTGCCAACCTCAGCATGATGTTTACCGAACTGCCCTTCCTCGACCGCTTTGCCGCCGCCAGGGAAGCGGGCTTCGATGCCGTCGAATTCCTGTTTCCCTATGCCGTCGAGGCGCGGCAGATTGCCATGCGGCTGGAGCGCCACCATCTGCAGCTGGCCCTCTTCAACTTCCCGCCCGGCGACTGGGAGCGCGGCGAGCGCGGCATTGCCTGCGATCCGCGCCGGGGCGAGGAATTCCGCAGCAACGTGCAGCTGGCGCTCAACTATGCGCTGGCGCTCGGGGCGAAACAGCTGCACTGCATGTCCGGCATCGTGCCGCCCGGCATGAGCCTGGAGCGGGCACGGCAAAGCCTGATCGGCAACCTGCAATTTGCGGCCGACGCCTGCCGTCCACATGGCATCAACGTGTTGATCGAGCCGATCAACCACCACGACATGCCCGGTTACTTTCTGAACCATAGCCAGCAGGCGGCCGACATCATCGCCGACTGCCAGCGCAGCAATATCTTCCTGCAATACGACATTTATCACATGCAGCGCATGGAAGGCGAACTGAGCAACACCATCCGCGCCATGCTGCCCCTGATCCGCCACATCCAGATCGCCGACACGCCGGGCCGTCACGAGCCGGGCACGGGCGAGATCAACTACCGCCACGTGTTCAAGCTGCTGGACCAGGTCGGCTACGCAGGCTGGGTCGGCTGCGAATACCGTCCCGCCAGCGACACCGTTGCCGGACTGGGCTGGCGCGAGCAATTGACGGGCGCCTGATCGCAGCCTGCTTGCGCCCGCACAAGGCGGGTTGCGCAGGCCGGCACGACAATACCTTTCCATACAGTATTTCCTGTCGAGAGGTGACGTGTTTGCCATGCCCGCCCGCCATCGCCGCGCTCTTTACCTGCACCTGTACCTGAGCCTCTTCCTGGCTGCCGTGCTGTGTGGCTGCGCCACGGCGCGCCCCGAGCTGGCGCACGTGCGCGCCCTGGCGGCCGGCACCGATGCCTTGAGCGCCTTCAGCGAACTGTCGCAGCGCCACGTGGACAGCTACCAGCGCACCCGCCCCTATCTGTCGCCGGCCGAAGACGCGCGCGAACGCCTGCTCGATGCGCAGCGCCGCGCCGCGCAGGCGGACGCCGCGCGCCTGGTGCAAGCCGTGCGCCTGTACCTGCAGGCGCTGGGCCGGCTGGCCGATGCCGACGCGTATGACGTGCGGCCGGAACTGGCGGGCGCCGGCGCCGCCATCCGCACTTGGCCGGATAGCGGCATCGACGACCGCCATGTCAGCGCCTATACCCAGTTGCTGCAGCAACTGTCGCGCCTGAGCGGCGCGGCCAGTCAGCAGGCGCACCTGGCGCAAGTGCTGCACGATGGCGACGCGCCGCTGCAAGCCTTGCTGGCCGCGCTCGACAGCTTGCTGGCGCTGTACGACAAAAGCGGCGACAACGAGCGCGACATGGTGCTCGGCTTGCTCGACGTGGAAATCGCGTATGCGGACACGCCGCAGCAGCGCCTGCTGGCCGTGCTGGCGAAAAGCATGCAGCAAAGCAAAACCGAGGAATACCGCCTGGCTGGCTTGCGCCATACCCTGGCGCGCCGGCAACTGGCGGCACTGGGGCGCGAACACGCCCGGCTCGCCGCTACCCTCACCACCACGGAGGCACAATGGACGGATCGGTAGGCAGGAGCAGCAACAGCGAACGCCGCGAAGCGGCCCTCAGCAGCGCCATGCGGGTCGAGCAACTGGCCGACAGCCTGTCGCAGGCGGCCGTCACCCTGCACGGCGCCGTCATGCGCGCCATCCGCAAGCGCGCCAGCCAGGGCGCCGACGGCATCAGCCACAGCCAGGCGCAAGCCGTCTTCGCCCTGGAAGTAGCCTTGCGCCAGCAAGCCAACCAGCTGTATGCCGATGCGGCAGGGCACACGGTGGCAGGGCTGGAGACGGCGCAGCGCCAGCTCAGCGGCCTGCTCGACACGGTACGCCTGCGCATCGCCCGCAACGACGACGTGCGGCACTGGATCAGCCTGGCGACGAGCTTGTTGCACCTGGGCAGCGCCGTGCTCGCCGGCAATCCCGAGCGCATCCTCAGCACCTTGGGCAAGGTGCGTGAGCGGCTGCAAGAGATGGCCCCGGAGTGATTGAAATCGGCCGGCGAGCGCCTATACTGGGACCTCCCCCGCGTGGCAATCGTGCCTGCGGGACGATGACCAGAGGAGACCAAGATGCGTATCGAACCGTATTTGCAATTCAATGGAAACTGCGCGCAAGCGCTCGAATACTACCGCCAGCACCTGCATGGCACGGACCTGTGCCTGATGCCATTCCGGGGCACGCCGGGCCAGGAGCAAGTCAAGGAAGACTGGTATGACAAGATCATGCACGGCTCCGTGCAGCTGGGTCCCACCATGCTGATGGGTTCGGACGGCGGCTGTACCGAGGATGGCGCCAAGGGCATGCACGGCAGCTCGATCTGCCTGACCGTCGATACGCCGGAAGAGGCGGAACGGGCCTTCGACGCGCTGGCGCGTGACGGCACCATCCAGATGCCCATGGAAGAAACGTTCTGGGCCAAGCGCTTCGGCATGCTGAAAGACCAGTTCGGCGTCGCCTGGATGGTCAACTGCCTGAAAGAGCCAGCATAGAACGGCCGCTGCCAGCCTGCGCCGCATCAAACGCGGCGCGGGTGGTAGCGCAAGCAGAGCCGCCAATCTTGGACTACCATGATGGAAGTAACCTCTACCGGGTGATGGCCATGAATGGATTGCCGCAAGACCAGTTGCAGCGCCTGCAGGGCGTGCTGGAGCAACGCAAGCTGGCGTTGCTGGAACAGATCGAGAACGAAGCGGCCGAAGCGGACGCGCGCGCCTCCTTGCTCAATGAAATCGAAGCCTCGCCGGCAGACAACGCCAGCGTGCGCACCTTGAACGCCCTCGTCAGCGAAGCGGCCGAACACAACCTGGCGCAGCTGGCCATCATCAAGCACGCGCTGGCCAAGTTTGCCGATGGCAGCTACGGCCTGTGCGACAACTGCAGCGAAGCCATCGGCCTGTCGCGCCTGAACGCCCGCCCCGAAGCACGGCTGTGCATCGATTGCCAGACGCGGCTGGAAAAAGCCCGGCGCCCGGTACCATAACGGCTGCATGACTGCGCAACAACAAAGGGCAAGGCATCGCTGCCCTGCCCCGTGTTTTCCAGGGTGACTGCCATTGCCTGCCGTCCGCCGCCAGCGTCTGTGCGCCGGCTGGGTGGACGGGTCTCCTCTACTGCCATTGCCTCTGTGCAAGCTGTACGCTTGCTTAACTCATGTGCTGTCCGCCATTGATGGCGATGTTCGCGCCCGTCACAAACGCGGCCTCGTCGGACGCCAGGTAAGCGACCAGCGCCGCCACCTCGTCCGGCTCGCCCAGGCGGCCCAGGGGAATTTGCGGCAGGATCTTCGTTTCCATGATATCGGCGGGCACGGCCGTCACCATCTGCGTGCGCAGGTAGCCGGGCGAGACCGTGTTGACGGTGATGCCGTGGCGCGCCACTTCCAGCGCCAGCGCCTTGCTGAAGCCATGCACGCCCGCCTTCGCGGCCGCGTAGTTGCACTGGCCAAACGCGCCCTTCTGGCCGTTGACGGACGAGATATTGATGATGCGGCCCCATTTATGTTCGAGCATCGGTTCGAGCACCTGCTTGCTCATGTTGAACAGGCTGTCGAGATTGGTACGCATGACCTCGGACCAGTGCGGCAATTCCATCTTGCGCATGCTCTGGTCGCGCGTGATGCCGGCGTTGTTGACGAGCACGTCGATACGGCCGAACTGCGCCAGCACGCTGGCCACGGCCTCGCTGCAGGCAGCGAAATCCGTCACGTCGATGGCCAGCGGATGGAAATAATACTGCTGCGCCTGCTGCTCGTCGAGCCAGCTTGCCACCCGCGCATTGTCCGGCGTATGCGCGGCCACGACGGCAAAGCCCGCCCCATGCAGGCGGCGGCACAAGGCCGTCCCCAGGCCGCCCATGCCGCCCGTGACCAGCGCTACCTTTTGTTCCTTCATGACTGTCTCTCCCCGCTTGTTATGGTTGTTCTGCGTGGCATCAAGTGTAGGAGCAGTTTTTATTGCCAGCCTTGCGCCAGATCAAGTGCTCAGCCTGATGCAGCCGTGCGCGGCCGGCACCCCGGACTGTGCCAGAATGGCCGCTACTGCACAGCGAGAGGACAAGCCATGACGTACAAGACCGTATTGCTCCACATCGACGACAGCGCCGGGCGCGCCGCCCGCATCGAAGCGGCGGCCAGCATCGCCCAGGCTTGCGGCGGCCACCTGACGGGCGTGGCGCTGACGGGCGTGTCGCGCCTGCTGTACCAGAACCAGCCCGACCTCGATGCCGACCCGAACCTGAGCTTGCACCTGAACTTCCTGCGCGACCGGGCCACGCGCGCCCTCGACGGTTTCGAGGCGCAGGTGCGCGCGGCCGGCGTCGCTTCGTTCGAACAGCGCGTGCTCGACGACGAGGCGGCTGGCGGCATCAGCCTGCTGGCCCGCTACGCGGACCTGGTCGTCATCAGCCAATACAATGCCAAGGATAAATCACCGTCCGTGATGCGCGACTTTCCCGCCTATGTGCTGCTGCATTCGGGCCGTCCCGTGCTGATCGTGCCGTATGCGCCGCCGCTGCCCCTGCTGGCGCCGCCTGCGGCCGCGCGCAATGTACTCATTTCCTGGAACGCCAGCAAGGAAGCGAGCCGCGCCGTGAGCGCCGCCCTGCCCCTGCTGCAGCGCGCCGGCCAAGTCCACGTGGCCATCTTCGACGCACAGGTGCATGCCGCCGAGCACGGCGAACAGCCGGGCGCGGAACTGACGCAATACCTGGCGCGCCACGGCGTGGAAGCGCGGCTGCATTTGCTCGATGGCGGTGGCGTGCGGCGCGGCGATATCGGCGAAGCGCTGCTGTCGCAGGCGGCCGACCTGTCGGCCGACTTGCTGGTAATGGGGGCGTATGGCCATTCGCGCCTGCGCGAAACCATCCTCGGTGGCGTCACGCGCACAATTCTGCAAAGCATGACGATCCCCGTGCTGATGGCGCACTAGGGTGTATTGAAAGCGGCGGGCTAGCCGCCCTGCCAGGGCTGGCTGCGGATCTTTGCCACCTGGCGCTGCGCCAGCCACTGCCACAGCTGCAGCGCGTCGTCCTGCGGCAGGGCCGACATGTGGCGCGGACTGGCCAGGGCGATTTCGCAATCGCGGTCCGACCATTCCTCGAAAGTGACTTCGCCTCCGCTAGCGACCTCGACCTGATACATCAAGCCATCGTCGTAACCAAAACGCAACAGGACGGCGGCCGGGCTGCCATCCTGCGCCACGGCTCCGCCGCGGTAGACCTCGGCCAGCGCATCGGCCAGCTGTGCCGGCGAGGGCGCGCAGATGTCGCGCCCATCGGCCCGTGTCAGAATGAACCATGCCTGTGTCATGACGCGACCTCCTATTCATACCCGTTAGCATGCGAGGCAAGTACTACAGGCAGTCACCTTGGTCCAGTGTCACTTCGGGCGCGCGGAAACTATCCCTGTCGGCATTGTTTACCAATAATTACGAATACTAACAAGGATCATACCTAAATTTCATGCAGCGCGGAATTTATGCATATTCCGCGGCTGGCGCGCCGATTCACGCCACCAGCACGGGTATGCTGAGCGGATCGAAATCCAGCCAGTCGCCATTGGCGATCGTGCCTTCCGCTTCCTCGATGTGCTCGGCGCCGAGACGGTGCAAGGTCTCGAGCGCCCGTTCGCGCTCGTCGGGGCCACCGAGCGCGACGGCGATCAGCATGCCCGGATGGCGGGGCTGGCGGCGGTTTTCGCCATTACCCTCGCCATTTGCTTCGGGTTCGCCCGCGTCTTTCATTTTATTGAAACTGTAGAGCGAACCCACATGGGCGCCCACGAGCGCCCCCACCACCGGGCCCAGCGGCCCCGTCGCCAGGGTGGTAGCCGCGCCGATGCCCGCACCGACGGCGGCCCCGACGGCCGCGCCTTCCACTACGCCTTCGGGCGTTTCCTTGGCCCCAGGCGACATGTCGCGGTCGCCGCCAAGCGCGTGCAGATCATGCTGGCCCGGCTGGTTGACAAAGAAGGCGCTGATGCGGCTATCGGGAAAGCCCGCCTGGTTCAGGGCCGCGCGCGCGGCGTCGATCTGCTCCTGCAACTGAAAATGACCTGCGATGATGCGTGACATGATACGGCCCTCCTGGTCGGCTGCTGGCGCACCGTGCGCCGCTTGCCTGGCTAGCGTGCGCTTGCCGCCGGCGAAATACCGTTCGCTTGCGCACACAGCCGCCAATCATGCGGCTGCGCTGTACGGGCTACGGATATCGGACAGGAATTGTTGTGCGCGCAAAGCCCATTAGATGTTCTAAGGCGCCAGCGCCTTCGTCTCGCCAGCGAGGCGGATGATCGCCGCTTTTGCGCCCACGGCGCCCGGATAGCGGGGATCGAGCCGCAGCGCTTGCCGGTAGGCCTCGACAGCCTGCGGGCGCAAGCCTTGCTCGACATAAAACTCGGCCAGGCTATCCTGCAGATTCGCGTCGCGCGGATGCAGGCGGACGGCCGCCTGCAGCACGGCCATGCCTTGCGCCACGGCGCCGCTGCCTTTCAAACGGTAGGCTTCCAGGTTCAGCGCCGCCGGGTTGGCCGCACCGAGCGGATCGCGCTCCAGCGCCAGGCGCAGGGCGGCGAGGGCCGCTTCCGTCTTGCTTGCGCGCAGCAGGGTCAAGCCTTGCAGCGCATGCGCGCGGTCGCTGAGCGGATACAGTTCCACGGCCAGGCGGCTGGCCGCCAGCGCCGCCTCCACCTCGCCGCGCGCGACCGACGCTTGCGCCAGTTCCTGCAGCTCGGGCACGAAATCGGGATAGGCGCGCTGGCCACGGAAGGCCGTGCGCAGCTGGCTATCGAGCGCGGCGATGGATGGGGCCGCGGCCGGCCAGGCGATGGCGGCCGTGCGGTCCCAGCTGCCGGCCAGGGTCATGATGGCTTGCTCGAAGGCAGGGTCGAAACGGGGCAAGGCGCCGGCCTTTGTTCCTTGCGACAACAGGACATAGTCGCGCGCAAACGCCAGCGCGCCGCCGCGCGCGTATTGATTCAAGTCGACGCCCGACTGGCGCAACTGCCCGGCCATACTGGCGCCGGCCGTGAGAAACACGCGGCCGCCTGCGGGATGGCGGGCCGCGTCGATGAAGGCGCGCGCCGCCCTGGCATCGGGCGCCAGCGCTTGCCGGTTGATTTGCGTAAATGCTTCGCGCGTGGCGGCCGCATCGGCATACGGCTGATCCGTGCGCTCCGCGTATGACCTGCCCTCCTCGAACAAGCCTTGCGCCACCTGGTACGCGCGCTGCGCGCCCGCATCGGCGATATACGTGTTCAGCTGCCACGATTCGCCCGTGACGACTTCGAACAGGCGCTGCACGAACGCCTCGGGATTGACGCGCTCGAGGTTGGCGGCGACGGCAATGGTGAGCTTACGCGAGGGAAAACTGTACAGATAGGTGACGGTCTCCGGCTGCTGGCCGCTGTGGGCAATCGCGTAGCGCCCGCCCGTCGGGACGACTTCCCAGCCCATGCCATAGTCCGTCAAACGGCCGGCGCGCGTGGCCATCGGCTGCACCATGGCGGCCACGCTGGCCGCCGACAGTATCTTGCCTTCATGCACGCCCCTGCCGAACGCCAGCATGTCGGGCACGCTGGCGCGCGTGCCGCCGGCGGAAAAGCGGCTGCTGATGTCGACGAATTCCGCATTTTTCCATTCCTTGCCGGCCAGCCGGTAGCCGCGCACGCGATGGGCGATCACGGCGTCGGGGTCATCCATCACGATCGTGTCCATGCCCAGCGGCCCCCATACGTGGCGCCGCATGTAGCCGCCATAGCTTTCGCCCGAGGCGCCCTCGATGACGGCACCCAGCAGGTTGTAGCCGTAGCTGGTGTAGCGGAAGCGCGTGCCCGGTTCGGCGATCAGGTCGAACTGCTCGAAGACGGCGATGGACTGGCGCGTATCCTTGTGCTCCTTGAAGTGCTTCTCCGCCTTGCTGTTACGGTAGGCGTCGATGCCGCCCAGGTGGCCCAGCAACTGGCGCACCGTCACGGGAAACGGTTTGACAGGGAAATACGGCACATACGTTTGCACGGGTGCATCCAGGTCGATCTTGCCCTGTTCCACCAGTTGCAGGATGGCCACCGCCGTCATGGGCTTGGTGACGGACGCGAGCCGGTAGCTGGACCGGGCTGTGGCCGGCACGCGGTTTTCCAGGTCCGCATAGCCATAGCCTTTGACCCATTCCACGTCGCCCTGGCTGAACCCGACGGTCACGCCCGGGATGCGGGCCTTGTCCATGCGCTGAGCGACCCAGCCGTCGAAATCGGCCAGGCGCGCGGCCAGAGCAGCGGAAGGAGCGGATGAGGGAGCGGCGGCGGCTTGCGCCGCGCCGCAGAACAGCGCCAGCGCGCCGGCGAAACCGTAGTATTTGCTGCTTTGCATAATTAATATTCCATGGTGAGGGCCGTGTCCACAGCACGGCGCTGATGCATGGTAAGTGTCTTTTACACACTGCTGGCGGGCCGTGCACGAAATGCACGTGGCCCGCATGAACGGCACCGAAGCGGATGAAAATGTTGCAAAGGGTTGGCAAATGAGCAGCTACAATGCCCGCCATGCCCTCCTGCTTCCGCTACCTGCTGCTGTGCTGCCTGGCCTTGCCCTCTTTCGCCATGGGCATGGACAGGCTATCGCTGGCCGAAGGCTGGCGCGCCTGCGGCACAACCAGCGCCACGCCCACCGCCTCGCTGTACCAGCTGCTCAAGCCGGGCCTGCTGCTGTGTGTCGAGCGCGACCTCACCGTGGCCGCCACGCCCTCGTCGACGCAGCTGCTGGTGCTGTCGGCGCTGGCTTCCAGCGAAGTCTGGCTCGATGGCATATTGATCAGCAGCAATGGCCAGCCAGCCCGCCAGGCCAGCGGGGAACGCGCGGGCGACATCGATTTCGCCATCCACCTGACGCCACGGCAGTTGGCCATGGGCAGACACCACCTGCGCCTGCTGCTGTCGACGCAGCAGGCGCCTGCCCGCCTGGCGTCGCCACTGTACGCGCTGTACCTGGTCGACCGGCAAGGCTACCGCGCGGCGCTGGCCTGGTACCGGCTGCCGCCGCTGCTGCTGGCCGGGGCGCTGGGTGCCGTCGCCCTGCTGTTTCTCGCCTTGACGGCGCTGTACCAGCGACAGCGGCACTGGGCCATGTTTGCCGCGCTGTGCCTGGTGGCGGCGCTGCTGCTGGTGGTGGAACTCTGGCGCAGCGTTGCCGGCTATGCCTATCCCATGCATTTGCCGCGCCTGTACGCCGTCAGTGCCCTGACCTGGCTGTTTTCCGCCTTGCTGCCCCTGTATTTTTATACGGCATACCGGCTGCCGCGCTGGCCGCTGGCGGCGGCGGTACTGCTGGCGGGCATCGCGCTGGCCGGCGCGCTGCCCGCGCATTTCGACTCGCGCTGCTGGTCGATGTTCTTGACGGGCCTGGCAGCGAGCCTGGCGCTCAACCTGGGCGCCCTGTGGCGCCGCCTGCCGGGCAGTCTCGGCGGCACCTTGATCGCGCTGGCCTCGTGCGCCCTGTTCCTGCTGACGGGCAGCCAGTTTGCCGAAGGGGGCTTCGCCCTCGTCGTGTGCTTCTTGCTGCTGCCCCTGTGCGCGCAATTGCTGGCCCAGCTGCTGCGCGAACGCAGCAAGGCGGCACGCGCCCAGCAGCTGGAAAACCAGCTCTTGCGTAAAAGCATGCAACCGCATTTCCTGATGAATTCCCTGAGCCTGATCAGCGAACTCAACGCGCAATCGCCGCAGGCGGCCGAAACCTTCATCGAGGCACTGGGCGCCGAGTTGCGCATGCTCAACGAATTCGCCCAGCAGCCCAGCATCGCCCTGACGCAGGAACTGGCCCTGTGCGAGAACTACCTGAGCATCATGGGCACGCGGCTGCAGCAGCCATGCAGCCTGCAGCTCGATGGCGAGGCGGCGGGCATCACCGTGCCGCCCGCCACCTTGCTGACGGCGCTGGAAAATGCGTTCAGCCACAACCGCTACCGCCACGGCGCCACCTTTATCCTGCGCATCGCACACCATGCGCAAACGCACGTGCTCACCCTGATCCTGCCCGAAGGCGAGACACGCCAGCATGCGGGCGGCGGCGTGGGCGAACAATACATCCGCGCCAGCCTGCACGCCGTGTTTGGCGATGCGGCCCGCTATGAGCGTGAATATGCGAGCGAACAGCAGCAGGCTGGCTGGCGCCTCACCTTTACCTTGCCGGCGGCGCCATGAATGTGTTGATACTGGAAGATGAACCGCTGATCGCGCAAGGCCTCGAACGCGAGGTGCGTGCGCATTTCGGCGCGCGCCTCGGCAATCTCGTGCTGCATGACAATGTCCCGCAAGCGCTGGCCGCGCTGGCCCAGGAACAAGTCGACTTGCTGCTGCTGGACTTGAACCTGCATGGCGCGGACGGCTATGACTTGCTGCGCCTGGCCCAGACAGCCCCGTTCCAGACCATCATCGTCTCGGCCCACGCGGAACGCTCGATCACGGCCTTCGAATTCGGCGTGCTCGACTTCGTTGCCAAGCCCTTCAGCCGCGAACGCCTGCACAAGGCGCTGCAACGCTATACGGGGCGGCATACGGAAGCGGCCTCGCTGGCTGTGAAAAAACGGGGCGCGCTCGAATGGATCGCCATGGCCGACATCGACCATGTACAGGCCGATGGCCACTACAGCAATATCGTCCTGCGCAGCGGCGAACAGTGTTTTCACGACCTGGCCATCGACAAGCTCATGGCCCTGCTGCCGCCCCACTTCCTGCGCGTGCACCGCTCCTACATCGTCAACAGCCTCGGCTTCAAACGGCTGCGGATCGCGGCGGGCGGCAAATACGCGCTCGACACGCAAACGAGCACGGGCATCCCCGTGTCACGCAGCAGCTATCCCGCGCTGAAACAGCGGCTGCTGGGCTGAACGCTTACCAATGTGCCGCGTAGTTGGGAAACGGCGAGGCCATGTGCTCGGGCTCCACGGGTGGCGCCATCCAGTCGCGCGGGTCGACCTTGTAGTACTGCAAGAATTGCGCGTACAGTTCTTCGTGGCGCTCGGCCATCTGGTACGGTTTTTCAAAGAAGGTTTCCGTGGCCACGGCAAAGAATTCGGCGGGATTCGTGGCGCCGTAATGGTCCATCACGCTGTGCTGCTGGTAGATGGCGTCGTGGCGCAGGTTGTCGAAGTCGCGCGACAGCACGGTGGCCCAGCTGCGGTAGCTCGACACGCTGGGCAAATACGGCGCGCCATTCGCGGCGCCCGATTCGCTGTCGAGCTGGTGGGCAAATTCATGCAGCACGACATTGTGCCCATCGGTCCAGTCGGCCGCCCCGCGCTGCACGTGATCCCAGGCCAGCACGACTCTGCCATCGCCCCAGGATTCGCCCAATAGCCCATTGGCCGATGGCGTCACCACGCCGCCCGGCCCCACTTCATCGCGCGTGACGATGAATTCCGTGGGATACACGAGGATGGTGTCGAGTTCCGGATACACCTGCGTCTGGCGGTTCAGCAACAACAAGCAAGCCTGGCCGGCGATGGTATAGCGCATCTCGTCCGTGATCTCCAGGCCACCGCAGCCGACGAATTTCTTTTGATACAGGAATTGCACGACGAGACGACGCAACTGCTCCTGCAGCGGCGCCGGCATGCGCGGATACACGGGGATATTCTTTTCCAGCACGGCCAGGCCTTCAGCCGGCAAGGGCCTGGCCAGGGCCCGCTTCAGGCGCCAGCGGGGAAACCACAGCGAAAAGACGATGGCGGCCGTGACGAGGGCGATCCACAGCAGCGGGTTCATGCGAAGCCCCGTTGCAAGCAAGGCAGTGGCGGACACGATAACGAGGCGGCATAGGCAGACAAGGACAAGCTCCTTCAAGTGAACCCGCGCGTTGCGGGCAACAGTCCAGCCCACATGGGGATGCTTGCTGTCTTTTCAATCAGACGACATGAAACGGTCTGCCCAACGCCAAAAGCCGGGTTGCAACCCGGCTTTCGACATGCATCTGAGAATCAAAACCACAAGCATTCCGCCCGCCGGCCGCCAGGCGGCCGATCAGAAGCGGCTTTTACTCGGCAGATTTTTGCTGCGGCGCACCGAACAAGGCTGCCACCAACGGATCGCGCGTCACGGGACCGCGGTTGACGCGGATGGCGTAATGCGTGTCATCGGCCAGGATGTGGAAGTGACGGCCGCTGCCTGCCATGCTTTGCTCGCGCAGGCCCGGACGGTCCTTGCGCGGTGGCGCGCCTTCGCGTTTCGGCTGGACGATGGCGGCCAGGAAGGCGCGCACGCGCTCAGGATCCGGCGTCAGCTGGTACACTGCCTTGCCCAGGTAGGTGGCGGTGCCTTCGATGTAGCGGGCCAGTTCGATCACGCCCGCTTCGCGCAGGTCGCGGATGTATTTGCGGGCGCCCGATGGCGAAAACTTGAGGAACCAGGCGATTTCGTCGGCCAGCATCTCGTGCAGCGACAATTCGCCGATCAGCTTTTGCATGTTTTCGATGCGGCGCAGGGTGGCCGACGTCGAACGCACGCGCTCGATCGGTGCCATGGAAATGGGATTCATGCGTTCCGGGGGGATAGGTGCTGCGCGTTCTACCATTTGCGAGCCTTTTTCGGGGCTACGAAGTTCCTGGTGCGCTGCCTTTAATTCGCTCTTCACGTGAGACTGAGTCATTGCATGCATTTGAATACTCCTTTTAAACGATTGCCGGTAGCCCGGATTGTTAAGTTCTTGGCAATTTTTATACCAGAACGCCACGAATCCTGAGCGTCTGGGCACAGAATGCCATCCTGCTCCTCACTGGTCTGTGCGTTAACGAACATTAGAAGCAAGAAAGTGAAAAATATTGCCTTGTTGAATTATTTCTCTCAGTGCATCTATAAAAGACATCTAAAAACGCTGCGCTCGCATACGCGCACAAAGTGAAATAGCGAACAGAAGCGTCGGCATCCTTGCAATAAATTCAAGCTTCGCGCGTGGCACCCGCCGCCCGCATTGCGCCAATCTTGATACTTTGCAAAGGAACCATCATGAATATGCCCAGTCTGCTGGCAGCCGCCGCCCTGATCACCTTGTCCGCCTGCAAAAAACCGGCCGACGCGCCGCTGCCCGAAACGGCGCCCAACCCCGCTTCCGCGCCACAAGTGATGCCGCCCCCTGTCGCGCCAGCCACGCCGGAAGCGGGTCCTGGCAGCACGACGCCGCCTGCGCCGCTGACGGACCCGGCCACCGCGCCGGCCCTGCCGCCCGCCACGACGCCAAAGTAAGTCCGGCAGACAGAGCTATCCATCAGGCGCCCGCGCGGCGCCGCCTCTACTCCACGGGGGAGTTACGCGTTGCCAGCCTGTTTGCAACGCGTTTTTTTACGATTGGAGTCGGCCGCGCCATTTAGGTTCACCTGCTCCGAGCCCGCAAGCCGGTATCGAACCCGCCCGCCACAATGCGGCAATCCGCACAGTCTTTCCCCTGGCCGTGCGGAAAGGCGGAATCTCGCCATTTCCCAATTTCAATAGATTCAAATTAAACCTTTATAAACAATCACTTGCAATAAACGCCAAAATGCGCTCCACTGGCACGGAAGATGCTTTTATATTTTCATAGCCGCCATCAGAGCGGCGGCCTGACCCACTATATAAAAACCATCTACCTTTTGGAGACAACAGCATGGCAAGCACCTTCCGCATCTCGTCCTTCCTCAACACCAAGGCACTGGCCGTGGCCGTCGCCCTGGCCGCGCAATTCCCGCTGGCCGTCCACGCGGCCGATACCGTACGCCTGGGCAACCTGAAATTCGCCCATTACGGCGCCGTCGCCTACATGAAGGAAATCGCGCCGAAATACGACCTGAAGATCGAAGAGCGCATCTTCGCCAAGGGCCTCGACATCGTACCGGCCATGATCGCCGGCGAAATCGACGTGTCCGCCAGCGCGCTGGAAGCGGCCATCACAGGCCGCGCCACGGGCTTGCCCGTGTACCTGGTGGGCGGCTTCGCCAAGGGCGGCGTGCAGATCGTCGGCCGTCCCGACCTGAACATCAAGGGTATCGCCGACCTGAAAGGCAAGAAAGTCGGCGTCACGCGCGGCGGTCCGCAGGAAATCCTGCTGTTTGCCGAATTGACCAAGGCCAAGCTGACCTGGTCCGACAAGCCGGGCAAGGACGTGCAGATTCTGTACATGGGCTACCCGGACTTGAACCAGGCGCTGCTGACCAAGGATATCGACGTCATGAGCCAGTCCGAGCCGTACTCGACCCAGGCCATCCACAAGAAATATGGCGCGGCCATCATCAAGCCCTACGACACGCCGCTGGGCGAGCCCGTGCGCGCGCTCGTGATGACGGAAAAAATGTACAAGGAAAAGCCGGCCGTGGCCCAGCGCTTCATGGATTGCTTCGTCGCCGCCACGCGGGCATTTTTGGCCGACCCGAAACTGGCGGAAAAATACGTGCGCGAATCGATGTTCAAGAACCAGATCACCTCTGACGATTACCGCGACGCCATCGACAACGCCATCTTCACGGAAGACATCACGCAAAGCCACGTGCAGCTGACCACCGACTACATGGTGAAATTCGGCGTGGGCCGCATGGCCAAAGCGCCTGCCGCCAAGGATTGGGTCAAGCTGGATCTGCTGGAAAAAGCCAAGAAGTCCTACGCACCTCGCTAATCTGAAAGTGTCACGATGAATATTCAAATGATGAAACGCTTCGCGCACGGCGCCGCCGTGCCCGTCGCCGTGCTGCTGCTGTGGCAAGCCATGTCCACGTTCGGCTGGATCAACCCGCAAATCCTGCCCTCGCCCGTCGCCGTGGTCGTGAAGTGGTATGAATACCTGATTCCCATGGAAGCGTACACGCCCGAAGCGGGCAATTACCTCGTGTGGATGTTCTCCGGCGAATTGCCGCACGACGCCTGGGCCAGCCTGTCGCGCGTGCTGGGCGGCTTTGCCATCGGTGCCGGCCTGGCTTTGCCGCTGGGCTTGCTGATGGGCACCAACAAGACCATCTATAAACTGTTCGACCCGCTGGTGCAGGTGCTGCGCCCGATTCCGCCGATCGCCTACATTCCGCTGGCAATCTTGTGGTTCGGCCTGGGCAATCCGCCCGCCTTCTTCCTGATCAGCATCGGCTCCTTCTTCCCCGTGCTGATGAATACCATCGCCGGCGTGCGCCAGGTCGACGGCATCTACATCCGAGCCGCGCGCAACCTGGGCGCCAGCCAGATGACGATGTTCCGCCGCGTCATCCTGCCGGCCGCCACGCCGTACATCCTGGCCGGCGCGCGCATCGGCATGGGGACGGCCTTCATCGTCGTGATCGTGGCGGAAATGATCGCCGTGAACAGCGGCCTCGGTTTCCGCATCCTGGAAGCGCGCGAGTACTTCTGGTCCGACAAGATTATCGCCGGCATGTTTACCATCGGCCTGTTCGGCCTGGCCATCGATATCGCCATGAATGCCCTGAATAATCATTTGCTGCAGTGGCACCGCGGCCTGGAACACTGAGAGGAACGGCCATGACCACGATCAATATCAATGCAGTCAATAAAATCTTCACCACGGGCGGCGCGGACGTCATCGCCCTGAAGGACATCAACCTGGAAATCGCCAGCGGCGAGTTCATCTGCCTGCTGGGACCGTCCGGCTGCGGCAAGTCGACCCTGCTCAACGCCATCGCCGGCTTCTCGCAACCGACGTCGGGCCAGATCCTGGCCGGCGGCAAGCTGATCACCGAACCCGGCCCCGACCGCGGCATGGTGTTCCAGGAATACGCGCTGTTCCCATGGATGACCATCGAGAGCAATATCGCTTTCGGCCTGGAAATCGCCGGCAAGACGCCAGCCGAGATCAAGGAACGGGTCGACATGCTGCTGAGCATGCTGGGCTTGACGGAATTCCGTGCCCGCTACCCGAAAGACTTGTCGGGCGGCATGCGCCAGCGCGTGGCCATCGCCCGCGTGCTGGCCCTCGATTCGCCGATCATGCTGATGGATGAACCGTTCGGCGCGCTGGACGCCTTGACGCGGCGCAACCTGCAAGATGAATTGCTGAAAATCTGGAAAGTCTTCGGCACCACCATCGTGTTCGTCACGCACTCGATCGAGGAATCGATCTACCTGGCCGACCGCACCATCGTCATGACCTACCGTCCCGGCACCATCAAGCGCGACGTGGCCATCGACCTGCCCCGCCCGCGCGACCCGAGCGACCCCGAGTTCAACCGCCTCAAGCGCATGCTGGGCGAGATGGTGATGGAAGAGCAGCAGCGTCATCACAATGCCGAAACCATGGCCAGTACCGCCGATTGAGGGAGCTTGATTAAGCGACCGCAAACTTATTTGGGGTCTGACCCGGCGGGTCAGACCCCAAGGCCATTCGTCCCCCTGCTGGCCGTGGGGTCGCTGGCCGTGCTGACGTGGGCGTCGTATGCCTGGGTCAAGCAGCGCCAGCTCGACGAATTGCACCGCACCCTCGATTCGCGCGCGGAACTGTACGCGGCGTCCATCGGCGGCGCCCTCAACAAATACGAATTCCTGCCTCTGGCCGTGGCCCAGAGCGATGCTGTCGCGCAATTGCTGGAACAGCCCAGCGCCGATAAAGTCGCGCAAATCAACGCCTACCTGGTCGACATGAACCGCCGCGCGGGCGCCTTTGCCGTCTACGTGCTCGACGACAAGGGCACGACCCTGGCGTCAAGCAACTGGCAAGACCGCAGCTCGTATGTGGGCGTCAACTACGGTTTCCGTCCGTATTTCAAGAACGCCATCGCGGGCGGCATCGGCCGCTTTTACGGCATCGGCTTTTCCACCTTCGAGGCCGGCTATTTCATTTCGCAGCCCGTGCAGCGCGACGGGCGCATCATCGGCATCGTCGCCGCCAAGGTCAACCTGGACTGGATCGAGCAATCGTGGCGCACGCCCGGCGCGGGCGAACAGATCTGGGTCAAGGATGCAAATGGCGTGATCATCCTGGCCACGACACCGGCCTTCAAGTTCAAGACCCTGGCCCCGCTGTCGCCGGACGCCAAGAAAGACATCAGCGAACAGCGCCAGTTCCTGCAAGAAAATCTGCCCATCTTGCCGCACCGCGTCAGCCGCCAGTATGCCGACGGCGCCAGCGTGATGACCCTGGAACGTCCGCAGACGGGCGATACCCCCGCCCTGTCCGGCAGCGCCGACTACCTGGCCGTGAACCGCGCGCTGGGGCCGCTGCAATGGCAGATCACGGTGCTGGCCGAACTCGACCAGGTGAATGAGGCGGCGCGCAACGCGGCCATCGCCGCCGCGCTGGGCTGGGCCTTGCTGCTGCTGGCCCTGATGTATGCGCGCCAGCGCCGGCGCCGTATCGCCGACAAGCTCAATGCGCAACAAACCCTGGCACGCGCGTATGAACAGCTGGAAATCAAGGTCGAGCAGCGCACGGCCGACCTGGTCCACGCGAACGGCCGCCTGCAAGCCGAGGTGACGGAACGCGAACGGGCCGAGCAAACCTTGCGCTATGCTCAGGCGGAACTGGTGCAAAGCGGCAAGCTGGCGGCCATCGGCCAGATGGCGGCCGGCGTCACGCACGAGCTGAACCAGCCGCTGGCCGCCCTGCAAACGTTTTCCGACAATGCCAAGGTCTTCCTGGCGCGGGGCCAGATTGACGATGCGCTCGACAACCTGTCGACCATTTCCGACCTCGTCAAGCGGCTCGGCTATGTCACGTCGCAACTGAAAGGCTTTGCGCGACGCAGCGACGATGCGCGCAAACCCGTCAGCGTGCGCCAGGCGTTCGCGCAAACCATGCTGCAAATCCGCACGCGCAAGAACTCGCAGCGTTTGACCCTGCATGAAGGCTGGCCTGATGGCGACATCATCGTGCTGTGCAACGCCATCGGCCTGGAACAGGTGTTTACCAACCTGATCACCAACGCCATGGATGCCGTGCCGGAAAACGAACCCGTGCAAATCTGGTTCCAGGTGCGCCGCGAAGGCAGCCTTGCCGTGCTGCATATCACCGATAATGGCCCCGGCATCCCGCTGGCCTCGCTCGACAAGATCTTCGACCCCTTCTATACCACCAAGGAACACGGGCTGGGCTTGGGATTGTCGATCAGCGCAGGCATACTGCGCGCTGCCGGCAGCGCCCTGGCCGTGCGTAACCGCAGCGCGCAGGAAGGGGGCGGCGCACAATTTACCATCACCCTGAGCTGCGACCCGGGGGAGAGAGACAAGGAAACATCTGATGCACGAGAATAATTTTGAAGGCATGCAAGTGCTGCTGGTGGAAGACGATGCCGTCGTGCGCAAGGGCGCCCGGCAATCGCTGGAACTGGCGGGCTTGCAAGTGACGGCTGTCGCCACGGCCGAGGAGGCGCTGCCCTATCTGGTGCCTGAATTTGCGGGCATTTTATTGAGCGACATCAAGCTGCCGGGTATCGATGGCTTAAAACTGCTCGATATCGCCGTGGCACAGGATGCCAGCCTGCCCGTCATCCTCGTCACGGGTCACGGCGACGTGTCGATGGCCGTGGGCGCCATGCGCCGTGGCGCCTACGATTTCATCGAAAAACCGTTTTCCGCCGACTTGCTCGTGGAAGTGTGCCGCCGCGCGCTCGACAAGCGCCACCTGGTGCTGGAAAACATGAACTTGCGCCGCCAGCTCGAGCAGCGCGTCGGCATCGAAGCGCGCATCGTGGGCCGCAGCGCGGCCATGGCCAAGGTGCGCCAGCTGGTACTGAACCTGGCGCCGAAATCGGCCGATATCATCATCCTCGGCGAAACGGGGACGGGAAAAGAACTGATTGCCCGCTGCCTGCACGACTTCAGCGAGCGGCGCGACCATCCATTCGTGGCGATCAATTGCGGCGCCCTGCCCGAATCGATCTTCGAATCGGAACTGTTCGGCCACGAGGAAGGCGCGTTTACAGGCGCGCAGCGCCAGCGCATCGGCAAGATCGAGTACGCGAACGGCGGCACCCTGTTTCTCGATGAAATCGAAAGCATGCCGCTGGCCCTGCAAGTGAAACTGCTGCGCGTGCTGCAGGAGCGGCAGGTGGAGCGGCTCGGTTCCAACAAACTCATTTCCGTCAATTTCCGCGTGATTGCCGCCGCCAAGGAAGACTTGAATGTGCTGGCGGAACAGGGGAAATTCCGTCCCGACCTGTATTACCGCCTGAACGTGGCCAGTCTCACTCTCCCCGCCCTGCGCAACCGGCGCGAGGATATCCCGCTGCTGTTCGAGTTCTTCGTGCTGCAGGCGGCGCTGCGCTACAGCCAGCCGGCCGCCCTCGTCAGCGGCGAACTGATCGCGTCCCTGATGGCGCAGCGCTGGGCCGGCAATGTGCGCGAGCTGCACAATGTGGCCGACCGCTTCGTGCTGGGCTTGCTCGACGACACCCTGAGCCCGGCCGGCTGCCGCGAAGCGTCGCTGGCCGAGCAAGTGGACACGTTCGAAATTTCCATCATCGAGGAAGCCTTGCGCCGCCACAATGGCAACGTCATCGATGCGGCGGCCAGCCTGAATATTCCCAAGAAAACCCTGTACGACAAGCTCAAGCGTTTCGACATTTCGACCGAGCAATTTCGCTGACGCCTGCGCCACGGCCAGCCATTCACCCACAGCCGCGGGCGGCGCGCTCCTACTTGCCGCCCTGCCCGCGCATGCCAGAATCGGTACTCCACTTCAAGCCACGAGAAGGAGTTCCCATGAAACCATCTGCATTGATGCTGGCCACCCTGCTGCTGGGCGGCGCAGCCGCCCTGGCTCAGGCGCAATCGACGAGCAATAGCAATACAACAGGCAACACCGGCAACACGGGCACGGCGGCCCAGCAAGATACGCAGCAAAATACGCGACAGGATGACACGACGCCGCGCAAGCATGACAAGAAGCAGAAGCAGAAATCGGGAAAATCGCGCAACAACGATACGACCGGACAGTCCACCAGCGGCACCAACTCGGGCGGCGGTACCCCGGGCAGCGCCGGCCAGTCCGCAGGCAACGCCGCGCGTAGCGGCACGCAGAACATGAATGGCAATACGGGCGGTACAGGCACGTCGGGAACTTCGGGAGCTTCGGGAACGTCAGGAACTTCCGGTACCTCTGGCACATCGGGCAATACCGGTAATTCCGGCACCTCCGGCACGTCGGGTAACACCGGCAACACTGGTAACTCCGGCACCACGGGCAACACGGGCGTGGTCCCGCCGCGCCCGCCCGGCCGCTAAGCGCCGGCAACGCGGCACGGGATAGCCATGACGGCGCTGCAGGCCGCGCTGCTGCTGCACGGCCTGCTGGGCGGGGCCGACGTCATCCTGAACCACGAGCTCCTCGTGCAGTTGCCGTCGCGCCCGGGCGCAGCCGCCGAGCAGCGCCTGCACAGTGCCCGCGAAGTCATCTTCGGCCTGCTGTTTCCCTCGCTGGGCCTGTTCAGCTGGCATGGCTGGCTGGCCTGGTGGCCCGTGGCACTGCTGCTGGCGGAGATACTGGTCTCGCTGCGCGATTCCGTGGTCGAAGGCGATACGCGCCGCTTGCCCGTGCCCGAACGCATCTTGCACGTCTTGCTGTTCATCAACCTGGGCGTGATCACCACCTTGCTGTTGCAAGCGCTGCCCGGCTGGCTTGCCCTGCCGGCCGCCATGCAGGCCCTGCCGCCCGGCGGACCCGGCCAGTGGCTGGCCGCCATGGGCGCTATCTCGCTGGCATGGTCCGTGCGCGATGGCCTGAGCGCGCGGCGCCTGCGCTTGCGTGCGGGCCAACATGCGTGAACACTGGCAATATGCTCACACGCGCATGCGGCATATTCCTACTTGGATACGACGGCACGCATGTGACAATCCAGTCTCGACAGCAACTCCCAACTTTTACACAGGACACGCACCATGAAAACTCCCGCTCTCTTGCTGGCCGCCACCCTGATGACCGTTGGCGGTGCCTGGGTGCAAGCCCAGTCGACGACGAATCTGAACCAGACGGGCAACCACACCAACAATGCCAGGGACCCGGGCCAGCAATCGGATGCCTCCGACAAGCTCGACAACAAAGGCAAGCTGGTCCACGATGGCAAGGCCAGCAAAACCCGCACGGACAAACGCACGCGGCGCGGAAAACCGACGGCCAATCATCGGGACAAACCGCACAGCGGCACGCCCACCGAGCCGCCAGCGTCCACACCTGCGGTGCCCAGCATCCCCATCGCCCCCACGAAATAGTGTCTGCGCTGCGCCATGTTGCTTCCAAGCACGCTATCATCACGCCTTTACAAGATAGCCAGGAAGACAATGAAAGCAGCATGGTGTGGAATGATGGCGGCGGGCGTATTGGCGGCCGCGAGCGTACAGGCGGCACCCACGGTGGGCGAGTGCATGGAACTGACGACGGGCATCAAGTTCAGCAAGAACAATGGCGACGCACAAGTCAACGTCGAGGAACTATTCGAGGGCAAGAAACAAAAGGGCACGCAGCTGATCCTCAACGGCGGCGTGCTGCTGGCCACCTCCTACCAGGACATCCGCGATGGCCAGGTATTCCTGACGGGCAACGTCCACTACAATGAAGACGGCACCGTGCGCAGCAAGAACGTCTACACGCCGCAGTCCGCCATCCCCGCCAACATGCGCCCCGGCCAGGAAGTGCGCGTGCAATTTTCGGACACGCAAACGAGTACCCACTACCCGCTGGCGGGGCTCTCCGACAAGATCACCACCTCCACGCGCACGGACGAACGCAATTTCTCCATCACCTTCCTCGGCTGGGAACGCCTAGAACTGGGCGGCCGCCGCTTCCCCGACGCCTGCAAGTTCGAACTGCATGACGTGGGCGGCAAAAGCAAAGGCAAAAGCGGCGAATACGTATGGTACGCGCAGGGTTTCGGCGTAATCATGACGGACAAGCTCGACAAGAATGGCGAGGTGCAACCGGCGTACCGGATTGCGCTGACGAACATCCTCAGCGCACCGTAAATATTTTTTGATTATATTGCGCTAGAAGCTGGCCAAGGACACGGTTCATCCCGCCTAGTTCAGCGACGCCAGCGCATTGCCCCGCACCTGGAACGCCACCTTCGCCACCGTCTTGCCCGCATCATCGACCAGCGCCAGCGCATGCTTGCCCGGCACGGGGCGCCAGCTGATGCTGTCAAGCGCCGCGCCCAGGTCCTTGCCGTCGAGCACCCAGCGCAAGGCATGGCTGCCCTGGGCCTGGAAGAACACGCGCTGCAAGGCTGGCGGGATGTCGGGGTCGATGGCGAGGATGCTGTCTTCGGCCGGATACACGATGGCAGGCGGCTTCACGGTGTCGCCCAGAACGGCGATGACGGGGCTTTCCGTGCCGGCGATAAACCATTCGCGGCGCGGCGCTTCGAGTGCGGGCTGGTAGGCCACCATCTGCTGCAATACGCCGGGCGGCGCTTTCGGGGCGTGGCTGGGCACGTTCTTGTGCAGATAATCCATGACGTCGCGCCACACGGGCGCGGCGCCCGTCACACCCGACACGTCCCACATGGGCTTGCCGTCAAAGTTACCCACCCAGACACCCACCGTGTAGCGCGCCGAGTAGCCCATGCACCAGTTGTCGCGCATGTCCTTGCTCGTGCCCGTCTTGACGGCGCTCCAGAAATTCGTCCCCAGTTCGTTGCGCAAGCCAAACGTCATGCTGCGCGCGGCGCGGTCGGCCAGGATGTCGCCAACGATGAAGGCGGCGCCCGGCTCCATCACACGGCGCCGGTCCTTGCCAGCCTGGCCCGGCTGCAGGCTGGCCGTGCTGTACAGCCCGCCATTGGCCAGCGCGCGGTAGGCGTTGGCCAGTTCCAGCAAGGTCACTTCGGACGAGCCCAGCGCCAGTGACGGGCCGTAGTACTCGGCCGGTTCCGTCAGGCTCGACAGGCCCACTTCCTTGAGGCGGTTGTAAAAACCGTCCTGCCCCGTCAGCAGCACCGTGCGCACGGCGGGAATGTTGAGGGAACTGGCAAGGCTGGTGCGGGCGCTGACGTAACCCTTGAAATTGCGGTCGTAGTTTTGCGGCGCATACATGCCGGACGCCGTGGCGACGTCGAGCGGCGAGTCGTCCATGACGGACGCGGCCGTCATCAGCCGGCGCTCGATCGCCAGTTCATATAGAAATGGTTTCAGGGTGGAACCGGCCTGGCGCAGGGCCGCCACGCCATCGACATGGCTGCCGCCCGCATTGCCGACATAAGCGAGGATCTCGCCGCTGCGGTTATCTAACACGATGATGGCGCCATCGTTGACATTGCGCTCGCGCAAGGAGGCCAGCTGCTGGCGCAGGTTTTCCTGCGCGAAGCGCTGCAAAGGACCATCGAGGGTGCTGGCGACCTGTGCACCGGGCTGTTTCAGCAACTGCTGCGCCACTTGCGGCGCCGGCGCCAGTTCCGCGGCCAGCGCGTTGCGCTGCAAGGCCGTCTGCACGCGCTGGCCGATCAGCTGGCAGCTGCTGTCCATGCGCCACTCTTTTGCCAGCGCGCAGGCACGCCGCGTGACGGTGGCCGGCGGCGCGTTCGGCGCGCGCACGAGGCTGGCCAAAATGATGGCGTCCGTCTGGTTCAGGCCGGACGGCGCCTTGCCGAACAGGCTGTACGAGGCGGACGCGATGCCTTGCAGCTCGCCGCGGAACGACACCAGATTCAAATACGCTTCAAAAATCTGCGCCTTGCTCCAGCTGTCTTCGATGGCTTGGGCCGCGCGCATCTGGTCCCATTTCTGGCGCAGGCTGCGTCCGCCCGAGGACGCCTGCAAGTCCGCGTCCAGCTGGCCCGCCAGCTGCATGGTGATGGTCGAGGCGCCCCGGGGCTTTTTCGAAAACAGATTGTCCCAGGCGGCCGTGGCCAGCGCGGACACATCCACACCGCCATGCTGCATGAAGCGCTGGTCTTCCGCCAACAGCACGGCCTGTTGCACGGCCGGTGAAATATCGGCCAGCGGCACCCACGGCAGCCGCCGCACCTTCATGTCCACGCGCAAGGATTGCAGCGGAGCGCCGCTACGGTCGAGCAACTGCGCTTCCGAACTGCGGTAGGCGGCTTGCACCTGGGCCGGCGTCAGGACCGCCTCGGCAAAGACCGGGCCGGCCAGCAGGCAGCCCATCAGTAAAACCTTGCCTTTCACTGCCCCACCTTCACATTCACGTTCGGCGACTCGCCAAACATTTCGGGCGAATACATGGCTTCGATGCGCGTGGCCGGCAGGCTGAAGTCGCCGGCATTGTTCAGGCGCACCGTGTATTCCACGCTCCAGCTGCCCTTCGGCACGAACGCGTAATACGCGCGGAAGGCGTCGAACGCGCGTTCCTCGAACGTGGGCCAGACCCAGCCCGTGGACTTTTCGCCGGCCGTCATCAGCTGCGAATCACGGCCCAGGCCATTGCCCAGCACGGTGGCACTGGCGGGAATCGGGTCGTCGACCACGACCCAGCTCATGTCCGCCCGCGCCGACAAGTCCAGGCGCACGCGGTAGACGTCGCCGCGCGACCATGCGCCCGCCGTCTTCTGTTCCACCGGCGTAACGGTTTTCTTGATCGTGTAGCCGCTGGACACGGGCGCCTTGAGCGGGATGGCCGCCAGGCTTTGCACGGTGGCCCACGGTTTGCCCGTGCCGCTGTGTGCCAGGCCCAGGGTGTCCGTGCCCTTCGGCCACGCTTGCAGCACGGGGCCCACTTTCGCCGCGCCGTTCCACACGAGCGCTTGCGTATCGCCGCCCAGCTTGACTGCGCTGGCGCCCGTCACCGGTGTGGATTCGAACTTGGCCGAGAACTTGTTAATGGCCAGGGTGCCCCAGGCGTTGGCTACCGTCGTATCCCAGCGGCCCTTCTTCTGGCGGCCCATGCTGCCGCGCACGAGGCGGCCGATGTCGTCTTTCCACGCCGGGTTGTCCATCACGGCCAGCAGCAGGCGGTTGGCGTTGACGTCGCCCGAGACCATCAGCCACCACCAGTTATCCTTGCGCTCGGTGGAAAAGCCCATGGTCGTGCCCTGGAAATTCAGGCGCGAACGCAAAATCTGCTGCGCCTCGGCCAGCAGCGCATCGCGGCGTGCCAGGTTTGGCGTGCGCTGCAGCAACAGGCTCCAGTCGATCACGGCCGAAGTCGGCCACAGGTTCGGGTTGATGCTGATGCTTTCCAGCGCATCGGGCGGCACTTTGTTCGAACGCGACAACGCTTCCAGTGCGGCGAGCTTGCGCACGGCCAGGTCCGTCGTATCCAGCGCGGAACGGCGCACGATGCGGCCCTGTACGAAGGCCGTCAAAGCCGCTTCCATGCGGTTTTTCGTCTGTTCGGGAATCGCATAGCCCGCTTCTTTCGTTGCCGACAACACGTAGGCCGTCAAGCTGTCGCTGCCTTGTTCCATGATGGGGAAGTATTTCAGCATGCCGTCGCCATCCAGGTAGGCGGGCAGGCTGGCGGCCAGCTTGTTCCACGCCTCTTGGTCTTGCAGCGCGATGGCCTTCGACGTGTTTTGCTCGAAGCAGGTGTACGGATACGCGGCCATGTACTCGCGCACACCTGGCAGCTCACCGCCGAGCTTGGCGACAAAGCTGGTCTGGATACCACCCCGGCCCGGCAAGGCGCCGGCCGGCATTTGCACGGGCAGATTGATGGGCTTGTCGACTTGCTGCAAAGTGGCCTGGTACGTGCGTACGGGCGTGGCCTGGCCCACCTTTTGCGTGATTTTCAGTTTATCGGTATGGCTACCTGCCTTGGCGCCGATCTCCCACACAATCTGCTGCGCACCGAGCGGCACCTGGTAATCCCAGCCTACTTCGCGCGCTTCGCCCGCCGCCAAGGTCAAGCTCTGGCGTGGCAAGGCCTTGCCCGCCGCGCTGGCGTTCAGGTCCACGCTCAAGGACGCGGCTGAGGTGTTGCGCACGGTGAAACCGGCGCGCAACTGGTCGCCTTCGCGCACGAGGGTCGGCAAGCCCGACATCAGGATCAAGTCTTGCGAGCTGCGGATGTCCGTGCTGCCCGTGCCGAACAGTTCCTTGCCGGCGCTGGCGATGGCGACGATGCGAAACGCCGTCAATGAATCGTTGAGCGGCACTTGCACGGTCGCTTCGCCCTTGGCGTCGAGCTTGACCGTGCCCTTCCAGAACAGCAGGGTATCGAACAGCTCGCGGCTGGCGCCCTTGCCGCCGCCACCGCCGGCCGGGAAGGCCTTGCGGCCGAAGTGGCGCTTGCCGATCACCTGCATCTGCGCCGTCGCCGTTTCCACCTGCAGGCTGCGCTGCGCCATCATGGTGTCGAGCAATTTCCAGCTATCGTTGGGCATCAGTTCCAGCAAGCCCGTATCGACGGCCGCCAGCGCCACTTCGGCGCCGACTGGCAACGGTTTACCGTCGGCGCGGCGCACGCGCACGGACACCTCCGCCTTGTCACGCGTCTTGTACACCTCCTTGTCGGACACCACCATCACGTTCAGTTCATGCGCCTGCCACCCCACGTTCAGCGGTGCAATGCCCATCTTGTAGGCCGGCTTGCCCAGGTCAACCAGCGCCGTCGGCTGCACGCCGTCCACCCTGCCCCGCACGACAAACACGGACACATACACATTCGGCGCGTAGTTTGGTTTGACAGGGATATTTACCACGGGTTCCCGGCCATTGAGCTGGCGTACATAGGTGTCGAGGATGCCTTCGCGCTCGACCGTGATCAGCGCAGTGCCCGAACGGAACGGCATGCGTACTTGCAAGCTCGCTTCCTGGCCCGGTTCATAGCGTTTCTTTTCAGGCAGCACATCGATGCGGTCATTGTCGCTGGCGTTGAACCACCAGTCGCCGCTGCCGGCCACCCACGTTTCGCGGTTGGCGACCGCCGAGTTGCCGGCACTGTCCTGCGTGCTGGCACGCAGGACAAGATTACCGCTGGCGGGCGCCTTCACGTCGCACATCAACAGGCCCTTGCCATCCGTCTTGCCCGAGCACGCCGGGCCCAGCTTAACCACTTCGCTGCTGTTTTCATATGCATAGAAGCCGCCAATCAGCCGACGGCGGTGCGAATAGCTGTTGCGCTGGAAGAAATCGACGGCGACCGGGGCATTCGCCACGGGCTTGCCATTGGTGCCGAGCACGGCCACGGTGAACTTGAAGGCATCCTTGCTCAAGGCCCAGGCATCAGGCTTGATGCCGATCAGATAGTTTGATGGCCACAGCGGGACGCGCGTGGCAACGGAAGCCGTCTCGCCATTCGCATCCTGGAACGCCATTTCCGCCACCAGGTCGCGCGGCGTGGACAGCTGCGGCAGCTGGTCGATAACGATACGCGCGCCGCCCGCCTTGTCCAGGGTCAAACTTTGCGTGCGCGCGGCCGCCGCGCCTGCACCGGCATGCCCGCCATTGCCCTCGTCCTGCCACCCGCCCTCATCGTCGTCGTAGCCGGTGCCCTGTTTCACAAGACCTTCCTTCACGTCGCCATTGCTGAAACTGAAATCGGGATAATCGGCAAACGTCACGCTCTTGTCTTGCAGCACCGTGCGCAGCTTGACGGGCGCGTTGGTGGCCGCGCCGCCGGCCAGATACGTGATTTGCGCATCGAGGGCCAGCTGCCTGGCCTGCACGGCGGGCGCTTTCGGCCCCTGCAGCACGGCTTTCATGGTCGGCACGCGGAACGCTTCCACGCGGAAACTGCCGGATGGTCGGCCCGCCATCGTCACGCTGTACTCGCCCTGCTTGGCGTCGGCGGGGATGACCCAGTCGCTTTCCGCCGTGCCGCTGGCGGACCAGCGCAGCGGCAATTGATAGTTCTGGTCGCTGCCCTGGTGCGTGATGACGACGGAGGTGGCGCTGCCGGGGCCGTTGTTCTTGTCGACCAGGCTCATGCCTTCGCCCGTGTGCTTGCGGATGAAATGCTTCATGTGCACGGTTTCACTGGCGCGCAGCAATGTGCGGTCAAATACCGTCGCCAGCAAGGTGTTGTCGGCGCGCGTGTCGTCCGTGGGCAAATTGAAACGCCACGCTTCGATGCCGCCCACCCAGTCCGACAGGGTGAACGTCATGTCGCCGCCGCTGCGCGCGCTGATAAAGTAGCGGCCATTGTTCTTGCAGCTGGAATTGGCCAGTTCGCCGGGAATGTGCGCCACGCCGTCCGCACCCGTGGCCCCTTGCCACAGCAGCTTGCCGGCGCAGTCGCGCACGGCCACTTGCGCCTTCGCAACAGGCGCGCCCTTGTCGAGCGACGTCACCCACACGAGCGACGATTGCGCGCCATGCTTGAAGTGGGCCGCCAGATTCGTCACCAGCGCGGCCGTACGGATATAGGCCGTCGTCGGTTTGCCCAGCAGCACTTTGCCAAGGATGGGGCTGGCCAGTTCGACCACGTAAAAACCCGGTTTTTGCAGCGGAATGCCGATCACTTCAAAAGTTTTCTTGCCATCGGGACGCGGCAGGCTGATAGGACGCGTGCCGGCCGCGCCCGCCAAGACGGATTTGCTCATGTTGCCCGCATATTGCGCGTACGGCTGCCAGTATTCGCCCCCGTCGCCGTTGCCGGCCAGGCGCTGCATCCACTCGATGATGAACTTGTCGTCATTGTCGGGCACGCGCAAGGTGGCTCCCGTGGCGGCTGCGGATGGCTGGGCGACTTCCTTGCCCGACAGCACGGGTTCGATATTGCGCACCGTCACGGGCAGCAAGCCGTCGCCCTTCGCTTCGATGATGCCGAACGGGGCCGGGAATTTGAGCAGCGGCGGCTGTTCGCCCGTGCGCACCGTCATGGGGAAGCGCGCGCGATTGAGCAAGGCGCGGCCCGCGTCATCCGTCAGCTTCGGCGGCAGGCTCAAGACAAAACTCGCTTGCACGGGGAAGGGGCCGTTGAAGGCGGCGCTGTACAGGAATTCCGCCTTTTCTTCCTCTTTTGAAATCGTCGGTACATACGTCTTGCCGCCGCCCTTCAAGGTCATGGCGCGCACCAGCGATGCTTTCACGGGCGCGGAAAACTGCACGCGCATGGGCAGGAAGGGTATGCATTGCTCCTTCGGGTTGCTGCGCTCGCAGCTGAATTTGGCCGTGAAGTCGGGACGCGTCTTGAACTGCAGGGTTTGCGCTTTCTCCGTGGCGATGCCGCTGGCGCTGGCGATGCCCTCGCCCCACACGAGCGACACCTTGGCGTTGGCGGGGAAGCTGCGCTTGCATTGCAGCACGGTGAC
This sequence comes from Janthinobacterium sp. HH104, assembly GCF_001758715.1. NCBI lineage: Bacteria > Pseudomonadati > Pseudomonadota > Betaproteobacteria > Burkholderiales > Oxalobacteraceae > Janthinobacterium > Janthinobacterium sp. HH104. Next base: position 115,400 of record NZ_LRIB01000041.1, read on the forward strand.
GGGCAACGGCGGCGCGCCCTTGCTGGCCACGGGCATGCCCGCTTTCCATACGACGCCCCGCTGTTTGAAATACACGGTCAGGTAGCGGTCGAGAAAGCTCTTACGCAGGGTCAATACCTGCTCCAGTTCCTTGCCTTTGAACAGGCGCACAGGAATCTTTTCATTGATGCCATCGGCGCGGCAATACGCATTCGCGGCCACGCTGGCCTCGTTCGGCGCGGCGTCCAGGCCCAGCACGAAGATCTGGTTTTCATCGATGTACGGCTGGCCGTCATACGGTACGGCCTCGACGATGGCCGGGCCGCCCGTGGTGAAACGGTAGGACGTCGTCCCCCGCAAGGCCTGGCCCGCCTGGTCCTTCAGCCCCGGCTTCAAGGTGAAGCTGCAGGCCACGCCGGCCGGCAAGTCGCGCTCGAAATCGAAGTTCCAGTTGCGCTCGTCGGCCCAGCGCCCCGCGCCCGCCACGACGCCAGGCTCGGCCTTGCCGCAATCGATGGCGAACGGCGCGGGCAAGCCCATGTCGCCGAACGGCACCATCGGCGTGGCGAACTGCGCCCGTACCTGGCGTACGGCCTTGACCGTGCCGCTCGGTGAAAACACGGATACGCCGCTATCGGCCCAGGCCGGCGTCGCCGAGCCCAGCGACAGCAGCAGGCACAAGGTCCCCAGTTTGCCGGTCAGCGGGGAAGAAAAAATACGGGGCAGGTCAGGCACGGGTGACTCCTTGATGAAAAGTGGCGGAGCTGGCTGCAGCGCGAAAAGTTGCTTGGCGGAAGCCTGGAAAAGCAACGGAACGCGGCAGGAATACAACATCAATGTAATATTAGTTATCAAGCTCATCATTGTTGCTAATATACAGTGGCATGCAGGTGACAAGTCGTACGATTGCCTCTTGCCGCGGCGCCAGGAAGTGGCGTGCTTGTAAAAGTTTTACCTAGCAAATTAGTTTTTTTCAACAGCAAAGTCATTGTCGTGAATCTGCAACACCATTGATATACCACAATGCTTTGTGCGCCAGCGCACCGACCACCTGAACCTGCAACCGTATTCTCTAGTCCAACAGCAGTGCATTTATCGCAAGAAAACGCACCTGGAAGTGTGGTCGATCTCTAGCAATAGCACGTGTAGCAAGATGTCGTTTTGATGCCGTAGAGAAAATCTCTTATCAACGTTGGGAGTTACTTGTGAATAATCTAAAAAAAATCGCCGTTGCCGCCGCAGTCCTGTGCTCTGCCCTCGGCGCACAGGCCCAGGAAATCAATCCCTCCTGGTATATTCAACCTAGCATCAACGCACTCAAGCCAGATTCCGACTTCGCCACGGATAAAACCGGCTATGGCGCAGGCTTGCGCTTCGGTAAGCCTGTTTCCCAGGACTGGGATATCCAGCTGGGCACCACGTATGCACGTTCCAAGGATGGCGGTCAGCGCTACCAGCAAAATACGCTGGGCGTAGACGGCTTGTACATGTTCTCGCGCAAAGCCTTCCGTCCCTTCCTGCTGGTCGGTGCCGGTATGCAACGCGACAAGGACACCAGCTTCGCCTTCGGTGAGCGCAGCAAGAGCTCGCCATACGCCAGCGTGGGCCTGGGTTTCCAGTCCAGCATCACCGATCAACTGTCCGTCCAGGCTGACGTGCGCAACGTCCACGGTTTCCTGCGCGGCAACACGTTCGACCCGAGCAGCAAGGCCAACAACTACTACGTCACCGTGGGCCTGAATTACGCGTTCAACAAACCGCCAGCACCGCCGCCACCACCGCCACCGCCGCCAGTGCGTGAAGAAGTGGTCGTGGTCGTGCCGCCGCCACCGCCGCCACCGCCACCAGCACGCTTTGAAAAAGTGACGATGTCGGCAACGGAACTGTTCGCGTTCGACAGCGCCAAGCTGGGTCCGACACAGACCAAGCTCGACGAAATCGCACGCGTGCTGACGGCAGCACCGGACGTCAACAACGTCGTCATCAGTGGTTATGCCGACCGCATCGGTTCGCCCAAGTACAACCTGAAACTGTCGCAGCAGCGCGCTGATGCAGTCAAGGAATACCTGGTCGCCCACGGTGTCGCCGCCAACCGCCTGACGGCCGAAGGCAAGGGCTCCACGAATCCTGTCGTCACGTGCAACAACAAGAAACGTGCCGACCTGATCAAGTGCCTGGAACCAAACCGCCGCGTTGAAGTGGAGCAAATCACCATCGAACGCCGCGTGCAGTAAGCTGAACAGTGGTACGCCACTTGTGAATTAAAAAAAAAGGGGCTCGCGCCCCTTTTTGCATTGAAAGCCACCATGAATTTCTCTACCCGCTATCCCAAACTGGCCAGCCTGGCGCCGTTCAGCAAGCAGATGCGCAGTGTCCTCTTCTGTTCCGTCACTGAATGGCTGGAACACCGCGCCTCGAGCAAGGGGGCCGCCCTCGCCTATTACACCCTGTTTTCCATCGCCCCCATCCTCGTGCTGGTGATCGCCATCGCCGGCTTTTTCTATGGCCCGGCCGCCGCGCGCGGCGAGCTGATGGGGCAACTGCAGGGCTTGCTGGGCACGCAGGGCGCCGAAGCCATCCAGCTCGTGCTGGCCGGCGCGAAGAACCATGAACAGGGCCGCATCGCCACCCTCATCGCCAGCGCCCTGCTGCTGTTTGGCGCCACCAGCGTGTTTGCCGAGCTGAAAGCGAGCCTCGATGAAATCTGGCAAGTGCCGCCCTTGAAGGAAGCGGGCGCCTGGGACATGCTGCGCACGCGCTTGCTGTCGTTCGGCCTGGTGCTGGTGCTGGCCTTCCTGCTGATGGTATCGCTGGTGGTCAACGCGGCCATGGCCATCCTCGCCAACTTCTGGGAGGGCGTGTGGAAAGACACGGCCGTGCTGTTTACCATCCTGTCGAACCTGATCGGCTTTGCCGTCATCGCCAGCCTGTTTGCCGTCATCTATAAAATGCTGCCGCGCGTGCGCCTGTCCTGGCGCGACGTGCTGATCGGCGCCATCGGCACGGCTTTCATGTTTTCACTAGGGAAATATGCGATTGGCGTGTATATCGGCAATAGCGGCGTGGCCAGCAGCTATGGCGCGGCCGGCTCGCTGGTGGCGCTGCTGCTGTGGGTATATTACTCGGCACAAATCTTCTTCCTGGGCGCCGAATTCACGCGCCAGTTCGCCCTGCAACTGGGCAGCATGAAGGATATGCCGAAGACGGATGACGGCGACCTGCAAGTGAAGATATTGAAACGCCATCAGTCGTAGGCAGTCTGCACGCAACAACGGCGCCCGCGGGCGCCGTTTTTCTTATCCAGCCTCAACTTACTCGCCCAGCAATTCGGCTACCACTTCCATGCCCTGCACGCGCTCGGCCACGACCTTCACGATGACGATGATGGGTACGCCCAGCAGCAAGCCCCAGACGCCCCACAGCCAGCCCCAGAACAGCAGGCTGATGAAGACGGCCGTGGGGTTCATGCGGGCGATGCGCCCCGTCATCCACGTGGTGACAAAAGTGCCGACCAGGGTAGCGATGGCCATCGACGTGCCCGTCACCAGCAAGACCATTTCCAGCGATTCGAACTGCAAAAAGGCGACGAGCCCCGTGGCGATGGTGATGAGCAAGGGGCCGAAGTACGGCATGATGTGCAGCAAGCCGGCCACGATGGCCCAGGCGCCCGCGTTTTCCAGGCCGATCACGCGCAGGGCGATCCACATCAGGACGGCCAGCAAGCCATTCGTGACGAGCAGCATGAACATATAGTTCTGGATCGAGGTATTGATGTCTTCCAGGATGTGCACGGTGACCTTCTTGCGGCTCAGCGACGGTCCCGTCAGCTTGACGAGCTTGCGCTTGAAGGTGTCGCCCGACAGCAGCAGGAAAAACACGAGGAAGATGACCATCGTGGCCTGGCTGACAAAGCCCACCAGGCCCAGCGAGCCTGCCCAGACCCAGTCCATGATCTTGAAATTGGGGCCTTCGGACGCTGCCGCGGCGCGGCGGTTGTTGCGGCGCGCTTCGGCGCCGGCGGCCACTTGCTCGATCTCATTGGCCACGGCCTGCATCTTCTGGAAGGTGCTGTTCTTGCCACCCGTATTGGCGGCGATCAGGCGCGACAGTTTATGAGTGGCGGCTGGCAACTCTTCAACGATGGATTCGAATTCGCCCTGCACGCGCTCGACCACAACGATGGAGCCGAACAGGATCAGGGCCGTGACGACCGTGGTGCCGATGGCGCGCGGCAGGCGCAGCTTTTCCAGCCAGGCGACGACGGGATTGAGGGTGTAGGCAATGAAAATGCCGAAGATGACGGGAATGAGGAATTTCTGTGCCCACTGCAGCGCATAAATGAAGCTGACGGTGGCGATGATGCCCAGCGCCATGCCACGCGCATTGACATGCAGCGGCAAACGCAAGGATGCGTCCAAGTGCTCCACGGGCGTGCCGGGAGGTGGCCCGGCAGGCTCGGTGGAGGCAGCCGCCACCGGCTCGGGCGGGGTATCTGAAGGCTGGATATGCATGCGATTCCCGCGACGGTCGGTGGTGGGCCGCAGCGCCAGCCGTGGGGCTGGCCGCTGCGGCGGGTCAGGCCATTACTTGACGCGGATGTCGTTTTTCACCGACTTCACGCCCTTGACGCCACGGGCAACTTCACCCGCTTTGGCGGCATCGGCTGGCTGGGCAACGAAGCCGCTCAGCTGAACCACGCCCTTGAAGGTTTCAACGTTGATTTCCGTCGATTTCAGGGTAGGCTCATTGAAGATGCTGGCTTTCACTTTGGTGGTGATCGCGGCGTCGTCGATGTACTCGCCCGTGCCTTCCTTGGTTGGGGTCGAAGCGCAGCCTGCAACGGCGAACAGGGAAGCGACGAAAAGGCCAGTAGCGATAGATTTAGTGAATTTCATGGTTTTTTCCTTAGGAGTGGTCAATCAATGTGCTCACAATGAGCTTCTTATACCAGTGTGGTGACTGCGCGCCGGATGGAGCTCAGTAGCCGAACTGGGTTTTTGCAGCCTTGATACAGTCATCCTTGGCTGCGCCGGCTAATGCATCGCATTTTTCTGTCGCGACCTTGTACTCGGCTTTTCTCTTTGCTTCACGCGCATCGCTGCGCGCTTCGATGACTTTCTTGTCCGCCTTGGCGTCGGCCAGGGCCGCCACCTTGGTGGACTTGGCCAGCTTGACGCAGACATCCTTGTCGTTGCCCGTCACCGCATTGCAGCGCGCCAGGTCGACGTCATAATTGGCATCGGCAATCTTGATGCGGGCCTTGGTGTAGGCGCGCAGGGTATTCGTATATTGCGCCTGGGCCACGGCTTCATCGTAGGTACGCACGGCCTTCGCTTCGGCGATGCAGACATCCTTCGGGTTGCCCGTGATTTTTTCGCACTCGGCATGCGCCAGCTTGTAGTTCAGGGCCGCCTGTTCATTGGCCGCCTTGTAGGCTGCTTTTGCTTCCGGCGTGGCGGCCACTGCCTGGCCGCCCCAGGCGGCGCATGCAAGGCTGACGACGATGGCGGTGAAAAGCTTATTCTTGTTCATATTGTATTTCTCCCTGGTGGTACCAAACATGTCTGCTTGGCATGACTACCGTTTTACGTGGATAGTCGCCGCTCTTCTGTACGCTGCCGTACACAAGTAATTTATTTTGAAAGCGGAAGGGATACAGGGAGAAATAACAACGTTTTGGTGGATCGCTACGGTAAAAAATACCATTTTTGGCAGCAAATAACTACGTGCGGCAGCGTACAGACCCGGGACGGGGGCATGACTAAGATGGCACTACACCCTCACCTCGTCAGGAGAATAAAATGAAAACCAACGCCACCTTGGCCGCACTGATGCTCGCCGCCACCGCCGTACTGAGCGGTTGTGCCACCGGCCCTTCCCAGTCACAACAGTATTACCCGGCCAACCAGCCTGAGTCCGCCATGTACGGCACCGTCGATTCCATCCAGATCGTACAGGGTGGCGGCCAAACCAGCGGCGCCGGCGCCGTGGTCGGCGGTATCGCCGGTGCCCTGCTGGGCAATACCATCGGTTCGGGCAGCGGGCGCACGGCCGCTACCGTGGCGGGCGCCGTCGCCGGCGGCGTCGTGGGCAACCAGGTCGAAGGCCGCAAGCAGCAGGCACAGGCTTATCAGATCAGCGTGCGTCTCGACAACGGCGAATACCGTACCGTGGTGCAAGACAACGCCAATGATTTGCGCCCGGGCAACCGCGTGCGCGTCGTTGACGGCCGCGTCTACCGCTATTAATCCACTGGCCGGGCTTGCCAGCAAGCCTGCGCCGGACCATGCACCAAACAAGGAGATACCATGGGCACCATCATTCTGATCATCTTGATCCTGGCCCTGGTCGGCGTCCTGCCCACCTGGCCGCATAGCCGCAACTGGGGTTACGGCCCCAGCGGCATCGCCGGCCTGGTCGTAGTGATACTGATCCTGCTATTACTGACAGGCAGGTTGTAAAAAAAGGCGCTACGGCGCCTTTTTTATTTCAAGGAGGAAATATCATGACTATCCACAACACACTCTTGGCGACCCTGTTCGCCTGCAGCCTGGCGCCGCTGGCACTGGCCCAGACAGCCACGCCGCAGCCGGGAGACCCGCAACGCTGGTACCAGGAAGACAGCACGGCGCAAGCCCAGCTGCGCACCCTGCGCAAGGAAATCGCCGCCGCCCTGGCCGAGGCCAAAAAAGCCTGCCGTACGGAACCGTCCGCCGCGCGCGCCACCTGCCTGAAGGATGCACAAGACACGTACCGGCAAGACATGGCGAATGCGGAAAAACTGCGCGCAGTGGCGCATACGCAGTGATGCAGCAATGCTGCCGTACTCTTGCTCTGTACTCTTGCAACGCCTGGCAAAACCGACGCGCAGCAGGTTTTGACAGGCGTCACTAAGCAGCGTCGCGTTCGTAGGGTGGCAGTTCATGCACCACGAGCGGCGTGTCTTCCGTGACAAAAGCCAGCCAGCCGGCCGCCTTGATCGCGCGCAGGCCATCCTGGTAGCCCTGCTCCCAGCGCCACTCGATGGAGCCCTTGGAGAAATTGATATCCTTGGCCGCCATGTGCCAGTCGCGCCCCGCATACGGCAGGCGCACGATGTGCATGGTGCTGTCGCAACCGAGCGCCACCAGTTCTTCCGTCTGCTGGCGGTTGTGCTTGGTGTCGGGCAGACCGGCGTACAGTTCGCGCAATTTGCGCTGCAAAGTGTGCGTGTTCACATAATCGGCGATATGCCGCTTCGAGCGCGAGGCGAAGGTGACATCCTTTTGCCGCGTCTGCACTTCATCGAGGGTGGTCGGTTCCGGCCCTTCCGAGCTCCACAGGTCCACCATGAAGACCAGGGTGTCGACGTGGGGCGTGTCGTCGAGCACGGTTTCCAGCGGCGTATTCGAGTACAGGCCGCCATCCCAGTATAAATCGCCATCGATGCGCACGCCGGCAAAGCCGGGCGGCAAAGCGCCGCTGGCGCGGATATGATCGGCCGTCAGGGCCTGCTGCTGGCTGTCGAAGCTGGTGAGGCTGCCGCATTTGACGCGCAGGGCGTTGACCGTCAGGCGCATGCCGCCGGGCTCGTTCAGGTAATCGAAGTCGACCAGTTCCTCGAGGGTGCTGGCCAGCTCGCTGGTGTCATAAAAACTGGCCTCTTCCGGCTTGACAGCGATTCCGGCAGGAAACAGGCTGAAGGTGCGCGGCTTGAAGAAGCCGGGCACGCCGCGCAGCACCGTATCGAGCGTGGCCAGCCAGATGTTCGAGCGGCGCTGCTGGTCGGAGACCAGGTTCATGTCGATGCTGTCGCGGTGCGCCACGCGCTGCCAGAACTGTTTCAGGCGCACGAGCCGGTCTTCGTGCTTGTTGCCGGCCAGAATGGCGGCATTGATGGCGCCGATCGAGGTGCCCACCACCCAGTCGGGCGCCAGGCCATGTTCGTGCAGCGCGTGATAGACGCCGGCCTGGTAGGCGCCCAGTGCGCCGCCGCCCTGCAGCACCAGCACGATGCGCAGGCGCGAGGGATTTAACTGATTGATCGGTGTCTTCGAATGCGTCATCAAGATGGCCCCTCTGTCCGCCGCGCGGAATGCGGCGTGAATCATTGTAAGGGATTGCGTGTATGCGCGCCGGACCTTGGGTGCAGGCAAAAAAAACGCCGTCAATGACGGCGTTCCTGTGCAACACGGCTGGCGTTCAGCGCTTGCGGCGCAGCCAGCTGGCGGCAACGGCGGCAACGGCCACGAGGACCAGGGCCGGCTTGACCAGCTTCTTGCGTCCGATAAACGATAGCGCCGTCAGCACGTAGGGCATGGCGCCTTGCAGCCGCATGCCGCCCGGCGCCAGCAGGGACTCGACGCGGTGGCCGGCAAAGCCGACCGCCGTCTCGACCACGCCCTGCAGCATCGACTCGGGACGCAATGCATAGCCCACGTTGGCGCGCGCATGCACGATGCCCACGCGGTACATTTCGCCCTGGGCGATCAGGAGGCGCTTGCGGGCGGCTTGCGCCGCCAGTTTGTCGGTTTCCGACATGAATTCTCCTCGTGAGGCAGCTTACATCAGCATGTCGCGGTCGGCCTTCAATTCCGCCATGGTGGCCGGCATCGACAGCTTTCCTTGACGCAGCATGGCGCGCGCATACATGACCAGCGCGATGGCCAGCAGTACGAACACGACCGTCATGATCGCCAGGATCTTCCAGCCCAGGCTATCCCAGGCGAGGAAAACGATCAGCACGCTGCCGTAAGCGATGGCAAACAAGCCCGCCACCGTCGCCAGCGCGAAAATGACAATCAGCTGCAGCATGTGATTGCGCACTTCCGACAGCTCGATGGTGGCCAGTTCCAGCCGCGACAACATCAGTCCGACGGCGTTTTTGGCCAGGCCGGCGACCGAGCCGATCAATCCCGGCCCCTGGTGAGACGAAGCAGACTTGTCCATATCGCTCCTGACAGTGGATTACTTGCGGCCCAGGATGAAGCCGACCAGCACGCCGACGCCAGCGGCAACGGCCACCGTGCGCCATGGGTTTTCCTTGACATAGCCGTCTGCCTGGGCAGCCATCTGCTTGGTGGCGACGATGGCCGACGCTTGCGCTTCATGCGCCTTGGCCAGGGCGGCGTCCAGGGTTTTCATGCCCTTGATGCGCACTTCATCGGCTTTTTCGCCGGTCAGAGCGGCAGCGGCGCTGAACAGGGCTTGTGCATCCTTGACCAGGGTTTTGACATCGTTATTAACGGTGGTGATATTATTTTCCAACATGGTTTAGCTCCTTAGCTGTGGATGAATGTAGTTACTATACCTACTTTACTCAAAAACACTATTCCATTAGATCGCGCATATCATCGGCGTGCTCTTCTTCAACAGCCATGATTTTGATCAACAAATGGCGTGTGGTCGGGTCTTTGTCGCCGATTTTCACGATCATCTGGCGATACGACTCGATCGCTACCCGTTCCGCGATCAAATTGGCACGCACCATGCTCTGCACGTCTTCGGAGTCATCATACTCGGCATGGCTACGCGCAAGCAATGTTGCAGGATTAAAATCTGGCTTGCCATTCAATTGCACGATGCGTTCGGCCAACCAGTCCGCATGTTCCTGCTCCTGCTGCGCATGCTCGAGGAACTCGGCCTTGATGCTGCCATTGTCGCGTCCGCTCACGGTGTAGTAATGGCGTTTATAGCGTGCGATACACACCAGCTCGGTGGCCAGCGCGCCATTCAACAAGGTAATCAACTCCTCGCGGTCGGCCTGGTAGCCGGCCGTCACGGCGCCGTCGTCCAGGTTTTTCGCGGCAGCGCGGATGGCCGCCGTATCGATGCCAGCTGGAATCTCAACAGATGTTGGTGTCATGATGCTTCCTTTCAATACTTGCGTGGGTATCCACCGGCCAGGTTGCGGCCGGTGCTGCCTTTGGCTTACAACGCCCCAAGGCGTTTAACGGCGGGCGGGAATCGCCGTGTTGTCCTCGGACAAGACGATTTCCACCCGGCGATTCAGTTGGCGGTTTGCCGCCGTGTCATTGCCGGCGGCCGGATAGGCGGCGCCATAGCCTTTGGTGGCGATGCGGTCGCGGCTGATGCCTTGCTCCAGCAGCGCATTGCGCACGGATTCGGCGCGGCGTTGCGACAATTCCAGGTTGTGCGCGGAGCCGCCCGTGCTATCCGTGAAGCCTTCGATCAGCACGGTGCGCTGCGGGTTGTTTTTCAGCACATCAGCCAGCTTGCGCGCCGTATTCGCGCCATCGGCCGTCAGATTCGCCTTGTCCGTGCCAAACAGCACGTCGCCCAAGGTGATCACCATGCCGCGTTCGGTTTTCTTGGCGGCCAGGTCGGCCAGCTGCGCCTCGAGTCCGGCGGCGCGGGCTTGCGCATCGCGGGCCGACGCTTCGGCAGCTTGTGCCTGGGCCTTGGCCGCTTCCGCATCGGCCTGCGCCGACTGGGCGCGCGCCGTGGCCTGGTCAGCCTGCTGCGTGCGCGCATCGAGGCGCAGTTGATCGCGCTGCTTGCCGGCGTTGGCGATATCGGCTTCCGCAGCTTTCTGCTTGGCGACTTCTTGCGCCGTGGCTATCTTTTGCTTGGCCAGGTAGGCCAGCTTGTCGACTTTTTCGCTATCTTCCTGGCGCGTGGCGGCCGCGTTCGCCGCTTCCAGCGCAGCGCTCGCTTCGCGGAATTCGCGTGGCGCATAGGTCGACACGATCGGGTTCGATTGCGCCGCCATGTAGTCGCCGCGGGTCTGGTCGAGCAGGCTGGTGGTGGTCGGTGCGGAGCTGCAGGCGGCGACAAAGGCGGCCATGGCCAGCAGGCCGGGAATGGTGGTGTAAGTAGCTTTTTTCATGATGGGGTCCTAGTTATTGTTATTAGTTATTGTTTTGGGGCTTGCTGATTGGCGCGGTCGAGCTCTTCGCGCATGACGCGGATGTTCTCGTTGATCTCGTCGGCGGCGCTGGTGGCCTTGGCCGAGTTGGCCTTGCTTTGCGCCAGCTTGGCATCGGCTTGCGCCTGGTCGGCCAGGTCGCGCGCCGTCTTGTAGTCGCGGTCTTTCAGCGCCTGGTTGGCCATGCGCATTTTTTCGCGGGCCGAACGCATTTCATCGGGCGCCAGGTCGGCGGCGCCAGCGCTGGCGGCGTTATCGACGGCGGCGCGCGACACGGCGACGTCGGCCGTGGCTGGCGTTTTCAGACTGGAACAGCCCGTCATCAGCACAACGGCGGTGGCGCAAGCGGCCAAGGCGGCCAACGGGGACATCTTGAAATCTCGGTTTGTCATTTTTCTTCTCCTGGAGAATGTAAGCAGTAAGGTTCATACGTCGGTGCATCTGGAATCAGGAACGGCGTTTGATGTAGACGTTATAGGCTCCGGCTCCCCGCATATCCGTTCGGTGCCGCACATAGGGTAGGAAATCGACAATACTTGCATGGGCAACGTGCGCTAGCGCACGTGCCCGACAGTAAAACCTGAAACAGCCCCGGCCTTAGGACGATTCCTGTAGCATCGCGACTACTTGTTCAGAAAGAATCCGCTCATGCCGCTCTCCCGCCGTCAGAAAATCGCCCTCGCCAGCACCGCCGTGCTCATCGCCCTGCCCGTCACGGCTTCCATCGTCCTGCTGAACATGGACTGGAACCGCGCCAAGCCCTGGCTCAATGCGCGCGCCAGCGAAGCGCTGGGCCGGCCGTTTGCCATCGAGGGCGATCTGGCGCTGACGTGGCAGCAGCCGACGGCTGGAGGGAAACAAGGCTGGCGCGACTATTTGCCATGGCCGCACCTGCAGGCCAAGGATGTGCGCCTGGGCAATCCGAGCACGATGGCTGGGACGGATGACGAAGCGCAACTGGCCAGCGTCAGCCAGCTGGCGTTCTCGCTCAATCCGCTGGCCCTGCTGGACAAGAAAATCATCATCCCGCAATTGCGCTTCGACACGCCGCAGGTGCGCTTGCTGCGCAACAAGGACGGCAAGAACAACTGGACCTTCGACAAGCAGGAACAGCCGTCGCCGTGGCAGCTGGAATTGCAAAGCGTGGTCTTCAGCAAGGGCACCGTGACCCTGGACGATGGCGTCAGCAAAACGGCCATGCGCGCCGATGTCGACACCATCGCGGGCGACGCGCGCTACGGCATCGCCTGGACGCTGTCCGGCAAATACCGTGGCGAAACCGTCAAGGGCGGCGGCAAGGCGGGCGGCGTACTGTCGCTGCAGCAGCAAGGCACGCCCTTCCCCATCCAGGCCGACATGCGCGCGGGCGGCAACAGCATGGCCATCGAAGGCACGCTCACGCGTCCGGCGAACCTGGCCGCGCTCGACGTGCGCCTGAAGCTGTCCGGCCCCAGCATGGCGCGCCTGTATCCCTTGACGGGCGTGCTGCTGCCGGAAACGCCGCACTTCAGCACGGAAGGCCATTTGACGGGCACCCTGGCGCCGCGCGGCGGCGAGTGGGTATACGACAAGTTCAGCGGCAAGGTAGGGTCAAGCGACATCAGCGGCAAGCTAGCTTTTTCCGCCAGCACGCCGCGCAAGCGCCTGACGGGCGAAGTCCACTCGCGCCTGCTGCAATTTTCCGACCTGGGTCCGCTGGTGGGCGCCGATTCCAGCGCCAGCAAGAAGGAACGGGGCGTGGCCTCGACGCAGCCGGCCGGCCGCGTGCTGCCGGTGGAAACGTTCAAGACAGAGCGTTGGACCAGCCTGGACGCCGACGTGCGCTACACGGCCGACAAGATCACGCGCGACGCCGAGCTGCCGATCAGCAAGCTCGACACGCATGTGGTGCTGACGGATGGCGTGCTGTCCTTGACACCGCTCAACTTCAACGTGGCGGGCGGCACCCTGACGTCGCAGATCAAGCTAGACGGCAGCGGCAAGGTCATCGCCAACGGCATCGCCGCCGAACTCAAGGCCAGCGCGCGCCATCTGCACATCCAGCAACTGTTCCCCCGCCTGCCCGCCCTGCAGGCCAGCGTGGGCGAAATCAATGGCGACGCTTCGCTGTCGGCCACGGGCAATTCCGTCGCCACCCTGCTGGGCAGCTCGAACGGCGAAGTGCGCGCGCTGATCAATCGGGGCAGCATCAGCAAGCTGCTGCTGGAAGAAATGGGCTTGAATATCGGCAGCGTCGTGCTGGCCAAACTGTCTGGCGACAAGCAGGTCAAGCTGAACTGCATGGCCGCCGATTTCGCCGTCACCAAGGGACTGATGCGCACGCGGCAGTTCATCGTCGACACGGATGACGCCGTCCTGAATATCGACGGCACGGTGAACCTGGCCGATGAACGGCTGGACCTGACCCTGCGGCCGGACAGCAAGGGCTTGCGCGTCTTTTCGCTGCGCTCGCCCCTGTACGTGCATGGCACTTTCAGCAAGCCCGATGTGAGCGTCGACAAGGGCGTGCTGGCCCTGCGCGCCGGTGGCGCCCTCGCGCTGGCCGTGGTGGCGCCCGTGGCGGCGCTGCTGCCGCTGGTCAATGCCGGTCCCGTCGAGGATAGCGAATGCGCGGCACTGCTGGCCCAGGCGCGCGTCAAGCCGGTCGCCCCAAAGCCGGGAAAAGCCGTACGCAAGGTGCGCTGAACGGGGTGTGGGTGCCTTTACAATTGTTACACACCTATGTGCGTTGCCGAACAGACCCTGCCTTGTCGCAATCCTATCCTGTAATCGTGCCTGAAACACACGGCGTCACGAAGTCATCCGGCCCATACCATGCCGGCGCCACGAGGTCCGAATTCATAGGAGAACTATCATGCAAATCATTAAAAAAATCGCCGCTACCACTTCCGTTGCTGCCCTTCTGCTGAGCCTGACGGCTTGCGCCAACATGTCCGGTCAGGATAAAAACACGGCCATCGGCGCCGGCGTCGGCGCCGTTGCCGGTTCCGTGCTGACGGGCGGCAGCGCTGTCGGCGCAGTCGGCGGTGCCGCTGTCGGCGGCGTGATCGGTAACCAGGTCAAGCCGAAGTAATCGATGATGAAAAAAGCGGGGTGGGTGCCCAGGCGCCCGCCCCGCTTTTTTGCGTCTGCGATATAAGCTTTAAAAAAACAGGATGAAAGCCAGCGGGGAAAATCAGACGAAGACGTTGGCCATGCCGATGGTGCCGCTGTCCTTGACCAGCTCGTAGCAGCGGCAGGAAACGGCTTCCAGGCCAGCCGAATCGAGGATCTCGATATTGCCGCGGCTGTAAGTGATGAGTTTTTGCTGTTGCAGCGCACTGGCCGCCTTGGTCACACCGACCCGCCGCACACCGAGGGTATGGGCGAGGAATTCATGCGTGAGGTGAAATTTTTCGGACTGCAAGCGGTCGCGCGTGATCAGCAGCGAACGGGCCAGGCGCGCCTCGAGCACGTGGAAGCGGCTGCACACGGCAATCTGGATGGCTTGTGCCAGCAGGGTGTCCGTGTAGCGGTACAGCAAACGCTGCAGGGACTCGAGCTGGGCGAACTCGGCGCAGAAATCGGCCCGCGCGATGCGGCTGGCCGTGCCGGAACGTTGCACGACTGCGCGCACTTGCGCCAGGTCATGACCGAGCGCGACGGAAGCGCCCAGGACGCCTTCGCGGCCGACGGAGCCCACTTCCAGGGTCATGCGGCCTTCCGCCACGGCCAGCAGCGAGATCAGGCAGTCGCCGGGGAAATAGATGTGGGCGATAGGCTGGCCAGGTTCGTACAGCACCTCGCCCACCTCGACGGTGACGGTATCGAACAGCGCCGTCAGGTGCCGCAAATCGTGCTCGGGCAGGCTGGCCAGCAAGCGGTTGCCGGCGTCAGGCGCGCCCATGGGCGACCCCAGGCCGGATCGGCCTGTATCGCGGGACAGGGTCGTGCTGGCGTTCGTTAGTGGCATTGCTTTTCCTTGGTGTCGTTACAACTCGACATAATTTTTACCTAGCCTACGGTGCAGTACCGTCCCTGTATGTACGGTGACGCACGGAAGCGGGGCAAGCGGTACAGCACACTGGCCGCATGCACGGATAACACGCACTACCCATTTCATTATTTTAAAAACAAGGAGCCTTCCATGACCACCACCACCAAATCCCTCCATCCGCTGGTGCTTGCCGCCGCCGTCGCCGTCCTGCTGTTTTGCGGCGTCGGCACGGCGGCCCTGATGGGCTGGCTGCCTTCGTCCCAGGGCGATAGCCAGCCGCTGGCAGCCAGCACCTCGGCCGAGCAGATGGCCAGCCTGCAGGCGAACCAGCCGCCAGCGAACCTGCAGCCTGCCGGCGCACAGCCGCTGGCCGCCCTGCCGCCACAGCAGCAGCAACAGCAACAGCAGCAACCCGTGCGCCAGGCGCAACAGCAGCCACAGCAGCCACAGCAGCCACAGCAACAGTACGCGGCAGCCCCGGCGCCGCAAGTGTGCGGCAATTGCGGCGTGATCGAAGCCATCCATGAAGTCAATACGCGCGCCGAAGGCAGCGGCGTGGGCGCGGCCGGCGGCGCCGTCGTCGGCGGCTTGCTGGGCAACCAGGTAGGCGGCGGTCATGGCAAGCAACTGGCTACCGTGCTGGGTGCCGTTGGCGGCGCCGTGGCCGGCAACCAGATCGAAGGCAGCGTGCGCGCCACGCGCAGCTACAACATCGTCGTGCGCCTCGATAACGGCAAGACGCGCACCGTGCACCAGAGCGCCGCGCCGAACTGGCGCCAGGGCGACCGCGTGCGCATCGTCAACGGCGGCTTGCGCGCCATGGGCTAAGCGAACCGCGGCGGCGCCGCTGCCGCGATTAGTTGCAAATTCAACACACGCCCGGCCCGTCCGGGCGTTTTCTTTTTGATAATGTTCGTTGGCGTACAGATGAGTTTGCCGTCCCGCGAGATGATGCATTCAAGAAAGTTCAACGGATGTCTTCAAGGAGATGCGATGGAAAACGACAAGACAGGCAGCCGCCGGATCTGGCTCGGCTTTATCGGTGGCGGCGCATTGGCCACCGCGCTGGGCTTCTGCGCGCTGGACCTGGCGCCCGTGCAAGCGAGCGCGCCCGTGTTTGGCGTGATGCTGTTGCTGACGGGCGGCATGGTCAGCTGTCTGGCCGGCGCCATCGGCCTGGCCGGCATGCTGGCCTGGATACCGGGCATGGATGGCGAACAGGAACGGCCGCCGCTGCGCGAGCGGAATCTGGCCAAATAAGCTGGCTAAATCAGGAATAAGTTGGGTAAATAAGGCTTGTGTACGGCACCGTACAGAAAATTTCAGAAACAAAGTAGACAATAAGTCATGGCATCAGCGCTCAGCGACCCAGTCGCCGCGCAATGACAAAAACCGATGACAGCGCACGGCCAAGGCAGCCGCCGTCATCCACACATTACTCTCGGAGGACACATCATGCTGTATACAATCGCCGTCGTACTCATTATTCTTTGGCTGCTGGGCCTGGTAACTTCCTATACCATTGGCGGCTTCATTCACATTCTGCTGGTGGTCGCCGTGATCATGGTGCTGCTGCGTTTGATCAGCGGGCGCGGTTTATAGAGGCCGGCGTACTGGCCAGACAGGGCGGCGCGCGTGCAAACGGCGCCGCCTTTTTGCCGCCTTTTGCATACAGTGTGCGCGCACTGGCACGCCGCGGCATTTTGCAGTAACGTGTGCAGGTAATTCCTGGGTATGTCCCAATAACAAAACAAGGAGAAAATCCATGAAAGAAACATTCAAAAAAGGCCCTGGTGCCAAATCCCTGATCGGCATGCTGGTGATCGCATTGGCCGCCACCGGCTGTGCTGACATGTCCTCGACGCAGCGTGGCACGGCCACGGGCGCCGGCATCGGCGCGGGCCTGGGCGCCTTGATCGGCGGCACCACCGGTGGCGGCAGCAGCGGCCGCACGGCCGGCGGCGCCCTGATCGGTGCCGCAGCTGGCGCCGTGGTCGGCAATATCTGGTCGAACCGCATGGAAAACCAGAAGCGCGCGATGGAACAAGCGACACAGGGTACTGGTGTGCAAGTGTCGCAAACGGCCGATAACCGCCTGAAAATGGAAATCCCGAGCGACATTTCCTTCGATACCAACCGCGCCGACATCAAGGGCAACTTCCGCCCCATCCTCGACCGCTTTGCCGCCACCCTGAATGAAAACCCGAACACCACGGTCAGCATCATCGGCCACACGGACAGCACGGGCAGCGATTCCATCAATGAGCCGCTGTCGGTGGAACGCGCAGCGCACACGCGCGACTACCTGTCGATGCGCGGCGTCTCGCCGACCCGCGTCGTGACGGAAGGCCGCGGCGCCCGCGAGCCGATCGCCTCGAATGCCGATGCATCGGGACGCGCACGCAATCGCCGCGTGGAAATCTATGTAGCCGAGCTTGCCCCACGCTAAGCTGACACGCATCAATAAAAAACCCGCCGGCAAGGTAACTTGCCGGCGGGTTTTTTCCATGTAAAACAGCTTATTTCGACGTCGTTGCCTTGGCGCCGCTTTCACCCTCTTTCGCCACCTTGGCGAAGTCGCCCGCCACCACCACCGAAACGGCCGATGGCTTCAGGTATTCGCGCAGGCCCTGGTTCACTTGCGCCAGAGTCAAGGCGGCCACTTTCGCTTCCAGGTCCTTGTCGTACGCCATCGTGCGGTCTTGCGCCAGGTAGCCGGCCAGTTCGCGCGCCAAGCCCGCGTCCTGCGTGCGGCCCACTTCTTCCGATTGCAGCCAGCCTTTCTTGGCCTCGGCCAGTTCGGCTTCCGTGAAGCCGTCGGCCAGCACCTTGGCGATTTCCTCGCGCAGGGCCGCTTCCACCTTGACCGTGTTTTGCGGCGCACTGATGGCATACGCCATCCAGTAGCCGGCCGGCTCGCGCGACGGGATGCTCACTTGCGAACCGACGCCGTACGACAGGCCTTCCTTCTGGCGGATGCGGTCGGCCAGGCGGCTGCGCAAGGCGCCGCCACCGAGCATGTGATTGGCCATCAGCAAGGCCGGATAGCTGGCGGCATCATCCTTGAGGGGAATCGGCTGGATGGCGAACAGCACGCTGTTGGCCTTGTCCGGCGTTTCCAGCGTGACTTTCTCGCCGCTGACAGGCTTGACGGCGTCAAGAATGCGCACATACGGCTGCTGCGCCTTCCAGCTGCCGTACAGGCTGGCCACTTGCGCCTTCAGCGCGGCCGGATCGAAGTCGCCCACGGCGGCAAAGGTGGCGTTCGAGGCGCCATAGTAGGCGCCATGGAAGGCTTTCACATCGGCAACCTTGATGGCTTTCCATTGCGCCAGTTCCGCCGGCAAGGTGGCCACGTGGCGCACATGGCCTTCCGGCGTGGCGTCGAGCAGGCGGCGGAAGGCGTTCACGGCCAGCGGCTGCGGTTCAGGCA
This sequence comes from Janthinobacterium sp. HH104, assembly GCF_001758715.1. Taxonomy (NCBI): domain Bacteria; kingdom Pseudomonadati; phylum Pseudomonadota; class Betaproteobacteria; order Burkholderiales; family Oxalobacteraceae; genus Janthinobacterium; species Janthinobacterium sp. HH104. The sequence goes on from NZ_LRIB01000041.1 coordinate 133,655, forward strand.
ATTCCTGCTCCGCGCGGCCGACGCGCTCGCGCTGCAATTCCAGGAACTCCGTTTCGCTCAGGGCCGGCTTTTGCAGCACTTGCGCCAGCAGGTCCATGGCGGCCGGCAAGTTCTCGCGCTTGCCCGTCAGCATGGCGGTGACGCCCTCGGCGCCGCCCGTGATGACCACTTGCGTACCCAGCTGGTCGAACTTGTCCTTCACTTCCTGGCGCGACAGTTTATCCGTGCCGCGCGACAGCAGATTGGCCGTGTAGCTGCCCACTTGCCCCTTGCCGCGCAAGCTCTCTTCGCTGCCGATCTGCAATTTCAACACGATGCTGACGGTATTGCCCTTGGTTTTCTTCGGCAGCAAGGCGCCTTTCAAGCCGTTCGGCAAGGTAAAGCGCGTGGTGCGCGCTTCGATATTGTCGGGGCTCGGGTCGAATGCTTCGCCCTGCGCCACGACGGCGCGGCCCGTGTAGCCGGCCAGTTGCGGCGCCACGTCGGCATAGGCCGGCACGACGGTGCGGTCCGGCGCATCGGTAGGGATGAAACGGCCCAAGGTGCGGTTCGAGCTCTTCAGGTATTTCTCGGCCGCCGCCTGCACCTGCGCCGTCGTCAGCTTGTCGAGCTGGTCGCGCTGCAGGAAGAACAGACGCCAGTCGCCGGCCGCCAGCGATTCCGTCAGGGCGATCGTCATGCGCGCCGTGTTCGACGTGATCAGTTCGACCTGCTTGTTCAACTGCTGTTTCACACGCGCCACTTCCGCGTCCGTGACCGGCTGCGACTTCAAGTCTTCCAGCACTTTCAGCATGGCCGCTTGCGCCGCGTCGAGGTTGCCATCGACAGGCACCAGCGCGCCGAACAGGTTGTAGCCCGGCTCCAGGTTGCTTACCGCGTTGTATTCGATCTTGCTGGCCAGCTTGGTTTCCACCAGCGCCTTGTGCAGGCGGCCGGCCGGTGCATCCGTCAGCACGTGGCCGAGCACCTCGATGGCGACCGCGTCCGGATTGCCGGACGGCGCCACGTGGTAGCCGGCGCCGACGAACTGCGTGCCGCCGCTGCGGCGCACCGTCACGGCGCGCTCGCCATCCTGCACCGGTTCGGCCGTGTAGGTCGGTTCGATCACGCGCGTCGGTTTCGGGATTTTGCCGAACAGTTCATTGATCTGCTTCAAGACCTTCGCCTCATCGAAGCGGCCCGCCACCATCAGCACGGCGTTATCGGGCTGATAATATTTATGGTAAAACGCGCGCAGGCGGGGAATGTTCACCTGCTCGATGTCGGAACGGGCGCCGATGGTCGACTTGCCGTAGTTGTGCCAGTCGTAGGCGATGGCCTGGATGCGCTCGCTCGTCACGCCGATCGGGTCGCTCTCGCCCATCTCGAACTCGTTGCGCACGACCGTCATTTCACCCTTCTGTGTCTTCGGATTCCACAGGTCGTTCTGGTCGATGGCCGCGTTGACCATGCGGTCCGCTTCCATGGCCAGCATCTGGCGCAGGTTGTCGTCGTTGGCGGGGAAGGTGGCGTAGTAATTGGTGCGGTCGTACCAGGTCGTGCCGTTGAACTGCGCGCCCGTCGAGTTCAGGATCTCGACCGGGGTTTTCGTGCCCTTCTTGATGCCGAAGTTGGCGCTGGGCTTGAACAGCAAGTGCTCGAGCAAGTGGGCCATGCCCGTTTCGCCATAGTTTTCATGGCGCGAACCGACCAGGTAGACGATGTTGGTGGTCAGGGTCGGCTTGCTGGCATCGGGGAACAGCAGCACGCGCAAGCCATTGGCCAGCCGGTATTCGGTAATGCCTTCGACGGACGTGACCTTGACGGCGGCGGCGCGGTTCGGCGCGGCCTTGCCGGTTTTCTGGGTCGGCGCCGCTTCAACGGGGGTGGCGGCCAGGATGAACGACGGCGACAGGATGCCGGCGGCAAGCAGGAGGGCGGTAATTGGTTTCAAGGCAGAGTCCTGGTAACACTACATGATTGGGCAAGGCGCAACAGCAAGCGCCATGGAATACATACTGAGTGCAAGAATGATCACGGAGCTTGCGCTGCGTCTTCGCCACTACGTGAAATTATTGCCATTTCACAATTTACGTCATGCTTGTCACTTGCGCAAGTCCCTGTCATCAAGCTGTTATCTGCCCGTGTTATACTCCACGGTTCCAGAACTATCTGCCTGTATATGAGACGAGCTCTCGTCCTGCTCTGCCTTTTTGTTTTCATCGCGTTACCCCAGGCGTTCGCCAGCATGGCCTACGCCAGCCCCTCCCCATTCCAGCACCTTGATGTCGCCGGCGTTACCGCCACGCCTGCCGCCGATTGCCACGATGCCGGCCAGCCCGGCGACAGCTGCGACGCCAACGAATGCGACAACGATCCCATCACACTGTACCCGAGCTCGCGCCAGGCCGTACCGTTTTACGCCATCATTTGGCAAGCGGGACCGGGCGCACTTTCCGAAGCGGACGTGCGGCTGGCCACCCGGCCGCCGCGCGTCCGCCACTGAGACGAACACGGCAGCACCCATCACGCCCGGGGCGCCAGCCGCCAGGCAAGCTTGATACTTACTGACTTTACAAGGTTACACACATGGAATGGTTATTTGACCCGACAATCTGGGTCGGCCTGCTGACGCTGGTCGTACTGGAAATCGTACTGGGTATCGACAACCTGATTTTCATCGCCATCCTGGCCGAGAAGCTGCCGCCGCACCAGCGCGACAAGGCCAGGGTGCTGGGCCTGACCCTGGCCCTCGTCATGCGCCTGGGCCTGCTCTCGCTGATTTCCTGGCTGGTCACCCTGACGACGCCATTGTTTTCCATATGGACATTCTCGTTCTCGGGGCGCGACCTGATCCTGCTCGTCGGCGGCCTGTTCCTGCTGTTCAAGGCCACCAGCGAGCTGCACGAACGCCTCGAAGGCGTCACGCACGCCCAGACGGGCCCGAAAGTCTACGCCGGCTTCGGCCTCGTGGTGGCGCAGATCGTCGTGCTCGACGCCGTCTTTTCGCTCGACGCCGTCATCACGGCCGTCGGCATGGTGGAAAACCTGTACGTGATGATGGCGGCCGTCGTCATTTCCATCGTCGTCATGATGCTGGCCTCGAAGGTGCTGACGCGCTTCGTCAACGCCCATCCCACCGTCGTCGTGCTGTGCCTGAGCTTCCTGCTGATGATCGGCCTGTCGCTGGTGGCCGAAGGCCTGGGCTTCCACATTCCGAAAGGCTATCTGTACGCCGCCATCGGTTTCTCGATCGTCATCGAGTTCTTCAACCAGCTGGCGCGCCGCAACTTCCTCAAGCTGCAATCGAACGCCCCGCTGCGCGACCGCACGGCACAAGCGGTGCTGAGCCTGCTGGGCGGACGCAAGGGCCGCGAAACCGTCGAAGAGCACGAAGTCAAGGAATTGCCCGACGTCTCCGCCTTCGGCGTGGAAGAGCGCAACATGGTCAGCGGCGTGCTGACCCTGGCCGAGCGCTCGATCCGCTCCGTGATGACGCCGCGCGGCGACGTGTCGTGGGTCAACCTGAACGACAGCAGCGACAAGATGCTGCAGCTGCTGCGCGACACGCCGCACAGCATGATTCCTGTCTGCAATGACGACCTCGACAATGTGGTCGGCATCGCGCGCAGCAAGGACCTGATCGAGGACCTGGTGTCACACGGCAAGATCGACCCGGCCAGCATGCGCGAAGCCGTCGTCGTGCCGGAAGCGGCCGGCGTGCTGAAAGCCATGGAAACCCTGAAGCGCTCGCGCGGCCAGCTGGTGCTGGTGGTCGACGAGTTCGGCACCGTGCAAGGCGTGCTCACGCCGATCGACATCCTGGAAGCCATCGCCGGCGAATTCCCCGACGAGGACGAGCAGCCCGACGTGGAAGTGCTGGGCCCCGGCCACTGGCGCATCGACGGCGCGACGGACTTGCATTACCTGGAGCAAGTGTTCGAGACGGAAACCCTGGTCAGCGAAGACGGCGAATACAACTCGCTGGCCGGCTTCCTGCTGGCGCATTTCGAAAACATGCCGGCCGTGGGCGAAGTGCTGGAACTCGACGATCTGCGCTATGAAATCCTCGAAGCCGACGAGCGCCGCATCGCCAGCGTCGACGTGCGCCGCATCGAGCCTGATCACAGTTTGTAACACAATGGCGAGCGTGCCCCGCTTGCCATGCCGTATGCTGAAGTCTGCCTTTTTTGGAGACGCCACCATGAAACATTCTTTGCTACGCCTGAGTCTGCTGGCTTGCGCCGCCTTGGGCAGCCAGGCCAGCGCCCAGGCCGCCTCGCCCTCCACCACCATCAAGCCGGGCCTGTGGCAAGTCGACAGCAAGATGGCATCGCCCGACGCCGCCACCGACAACGCCATGTCCATGGTGTTGCAGCAGCTGGGCAACCTTCCTCCCGATCAACGCAAGCAGCTGGAAAGCATGGCGGCCAGCCGCGGCATGGCCATGCCCACCGTGGGCGCAGACGGCGCCGTGCGCGTGACGGCGTGCGTGACGCCGGAAATGGCCGCGCGCAAGCAGATTCCCACGGGCCAGCCCGGCGATTGCACCTCGAAGAACAAGGATATCGCGGGCGGCATGCACGTGTCGTTCACGTGCGCGAATCCGAAATCGAGCGGCGAAGGCAAGGTCTTGTTCAGCGGCGAGCAGGCGTTCAACATGCAGCTGGCGGTGACCACCAGCGCGCGCGGCACGCCGGAACAGGTGAATGTAACGAGCAACGGCAAGTGGCTGGGAGCAACGTGCCCTGCGCCATCAAGCGCTGCTGGTCAGAAACCGTGACGGAAGCCCATATTGAAGGCGGCATCGCCGCGGCCCGCATCGCTGGCATTGCCCACCGTGTAGCGGGCGCCATTCTTGTTGTGGATCTTCGCGTAGGACGCGTAGAAATCGCTGCGTTTTGACAGCGAATACGTGAGGCCGACGGCCACCTGCTTGGCATCGCGATCAGCCAGGTCGCGGTCATCCTTGCGCACGTACGAGGCCAGCAGCTTGAAGCCGCCCACGGGCACGGACACGCCCAGCAAGGTGTCGCGGCTGTCCGACGACGACATCGACAGGGCCAACGAGCTGTAGGCATTGTTCGGGTCCCACGGCGAACTGCCATAGCCCTTGTTCACGCCCACGGCGGCAAAGGCGGTCGCCACTTTCAGGTCGATATTGGCCGCGATCAGGGTGTTGCGGGCCGACATGTCGATGGCGGGCAAGGTGCCGGAAGCGAGGATGAAGTTGTTCTTGCGCTGGTGCGACACGCTGACATTCACGGCGCCGGACGAATAGCCGAGGGTGGCGCCATACGCGCGGTTGTTGGCGCTGCTGTACGGCGACTCGCCGAAACTGTAGATGGCGCTGGCGGTCACGCCGCGCAAGGCGGGAGTGACGTATTTGACGGTATTGTCGTAGCGTTTCACGCTGTAGCCGGCCAGATTGCCGGCGCTGCCGGCCATGCCGCCCTTGAACGGGTCGGCCACGTCGGTCAGGGTCAGGTATTGCAGGTTGTACTGGCGCCCCAGGGTCAGCGCGCCCAGGCGGCTGTCGAGGCCCACGTAGGCCTGGCGGCCGAACAAGCGGCCCTCTTCCGACTGGCCCGTGTCATTCTGGATGCCCGCTTCCAGGGTAAACACGGCGGAGACGTCATTGCCCAGCGCTTCGCGGCCCTGCACGCCCAGGCGCGAGCCGGACGCGACGCCGCCGGACACCTTGGCGCCGGCGCAATTGGCGGTGCAGCCGCGTTCGGCCACGATGCCCGCGTCGAGCACGCCGTACACGGCAACGTTACTGGATGCGGCACTGCCTGCGCCATCGGCAGCCTGGGCCGTCGCGCCCAGCGCGAAAGGCCCCATCCCTATCACAGCAAGCGCAAAATACGAGGTCTTCATGATAAATATCTCGGTAACGTGAGTTGAAACTTCCCGGTATTGATCAGGACATGCGCTGTGTGTCTGATCTCAGTGTTACCTTATCCCCGCTTTTTGTCCAGCCATCCGTGCGTTGTACAACAGAAACTTCAGCTTAGCCCCAGGAAATGCGTCGTACACTGACAACACGCAAGATTGACCATGATTGGTGGCAATTTGCCGCAAAATGGCGTGAATTGCAGGCCCTGCCGTAAAGCAATGTTCGGTGGCGAACGTTGCGCGATCTGACGCAGGCGGTACACTACTGGTTTTACCGACAGCGGCTCGCCCGTTTTTTCTGCATGCTAGCTATCCTCGAACGCATTGACCCCAACTCCAGCAATATCGACTTGCTGGTGGAATTATTCAACTCACTGCGTCCCAAGCGCTCCCACGACAGCGCTACCGCGATTGCCAACGTGCGCACCCTGCGCCAGCTACTCAAAGGTAACCCCGCGCAAGCGCGCGCCCTGCACGAATACGTGCTGCGCGTGCTGGCCGCGCGCCGCCACGCCAGCCTGTACACCGATATCGGCGTGCTGTCGAACAGCGGTTTTTTCACGGAATTGAAACGCCGCATCGCCTACCGCATGCTGCCGCCCGCCTTGGGCGACGAATACCTGAACGACGCGCTCGACCAGGTGCTGTATTTGAAGACCGATTATTTGTGGATCAGCAACGTGCCGGCCACGGACTGGCTGGAACTGTTCGACGTACTGACCAGCGACGACATCGAACTGGCGGTCGGCGATGGCAACATCATGCTGCCGGGCATGCTCGACGCCATCCGCACCCTGTCCTACCGCGTCTGCGCCATGGGGCTGGAACCGGAATTGACGCGTTTCCACAATGAAATCGAAGTGTTCCAGTCGCCGTTCATGGTGCAGAACACGGAAGTGAATGCCTACCTGGACGCCTACACGAGCCTGCTGCAAGGCGACATCGAGCACATCGAGGACGCGCGCCATTTGCTGGTGATGCTGGACCAGTGCGATGCCGTCATCGCCAAGATCCGCAAGAAGGCGCTGTACCAGGGCACCAGCATTCCCCTCACGTATTTATTGGTAGCCTTGGCGCAAAGCATCGAGCGCCTGCGCAAGCTGCTGTTCCTCGTCGACACGAGCGGCGAATTGCCCGCATCGAACAACGTGGACATCGCCGCCATCACGGTCGACGCCACGCAAGACTTGCTGCACCCGCAACCCGTCAGCCGCCGCCGCGCGGGCGCCGTCGGGCTGGCGCTGGAACTGATACGCGCGCATAACCACAAGTACAAGGTCAGCGACCTGTTTTCCGACAATATCAACTTGTTGGCGCGCAATGTGACGGAAAACGCGAGCCGCACGGGCGAGCACTACATCGCGGAAAACCGCCGCGAAATGGGCGCCATGTTCCTCTCGTCCGCAGGCGCCGGCATCATCATCGGCTTCATGGCCCTGTTCAAGATACTGATGTCGTATCTGCGCTCGGCGCCGCTGGTCGAAGCGTTCATGTTCAGCATGAATTACTCGATCGGCTTCATGTTCATCCACTTGCTGCACTTCACGGTCGCCACCAAGCAGCCGGCCATGACGGCCTCGCGCATCGCCGCCGGCCTGCACAGCAAGGATGGCCGGAATATCGACCTCGACAGCATGGCCGAACTGATCAACAAGGTCTTCCGCACGCAAAACATGGCCGTGCTGGGCAACCTGGCCACCGCCATTCCCACGGCCTGGCTGATCGCGCTCGGCTACAAGGCGATCACGGGGCACAACCTGGTCACGCCCGAGAAGGCCATGCACTTGCTGCACGATATCGACCCCATCGGCAGCCCCGCCATCTTCTACGCAATGATCGCCGGCGTGTGCCTGTTCGTCGCAGGCCTGATTTCCGGCTACTATGACAACCAGGCCCTGTACACGCGCTGGGCGCAGCGCATCGCGCAATTGCGCGGCCTGGGCCGGGTGATCGGCCAGGAGCGCTTGCAACGGCTGGGCCTGTATCTGGAAAACAACCTGGGCGGGCTGATGGGTAACTTCTATTTCGGTATCTTGCTGGGCTCCATCGGCACCCTGGGCTTTTTGATCGGCTTGCCGATCGATATCCGCCACATCACCTTCTCGGCCGCCAACTTCGCCACGGCCCTCGTGGGCCTCGACCACAACATGAGCTGGCAACTGGCCGTCAAGTCGCTGTCGGGCATCTTCGCCATCGGCACGGCCAACCTGCTCGTCAGCTTCGGCCTGGCCCTGTGGGTGGCCCTGCGTTCGCGCCAGGTGCGCTTCAAGCACGGCATGCAATTATTGAAGATTCTTGGCAAGCGCTTCCTGCGCTCGCCCATCGTCTTTTTCTTCGGCTCGAAAAACCCGCCGCCGCTGGCACTGGTCGACGAGTCGGCAAACCTGTCATTGACAAACAAGGCTCAAAAATGACCGCTAGGCGCATGCAACCCTGCCTCACCGCCCTACTGCTATGCTGGACCCTGGCTGCATGCGCCTCGCTGCCCGATGTCAAGAACCTCAACACCACGCTGGAACCGGTGGCCAAGCCCAAGGTGATCACGGGCAAGGGGGCCGTGCTGAACGTCAACAGCCGCGCGGCCCTGCTCAACAAGCGCTGGGCCAAGTCCGGCATGGACTTGAAGACCCAGGCCGCGCTGGAAGAGGCGGCCACGGGCGTGCCTTTGATCAAGGGCAACAAGGTGACCCTGCTGTTTGACGGCCCGCAAACCATGGCCGCCATGTTCCAGGCCATCAGCGATGCGAAGACCAGCATCAACCTGGAAACGTATATCTTCGACCAGGACCCGCTGGGCCTCAAATTTGCCGACATGCTGATCGAAAAGCAGCAAGCGGGCGTGACGGTCAACATCATCTACGACAGCGTGGGCACCATCGGCGTGCCGCAAGCGTTCTTTGACCGCATGCGCGCGGCCGGCATCCACCTGGTGGCCTTCAACCCCGTCAATCCCGCCAAGCTCAAGGGCGACGACTGGAAGATCAACAACCGCGACCACCGCAAGGTACTGATCGTCGACGGCAAGATGGCGTTTACGGGCGGCATCAATATCAGCGATACCTATGCGAAAAGCTCGCTGTTCCGCTCGAAATCGAAACCCACGGACAAGAAGGACGTGGGCTGGCGCGATACCCACGTAAAAGTGGAAGGCCCGGCCGTGGCCGCCTTCCAGTGGCTGTTCATCCGCACCTGGGCCCAGCAAGACCAGGCCGACCTGCCTGACGCCAATTATTTCCCCGTGCTGTCGGAAGTGGGCGACAAGCTGGTGCGCGTGGTGGCCAGCGAGCCCGACGGCGGCTTTGAAATCTACAAGGCGTACATCCTGGCCATCCAGGAAGCAAAGAAATCGATCCACATCACGTCCGCCTACTTCGTGCCCGACCAGCAGACGGTCGACGCCCTGATCGCGGCGGCCAAGCGGGGCGTGGACGTGACCGTGGTGCTGCCCGGCGTATCCGACAGCGGCCTCGTGTTTCATGCGGGACACGCGCTGTACGACCAGCTGCTGGCCGGCGGCATCCGCATTTTTCATTTGAAACTGGCCGTGCTGCACGCCAAGACAGCCGTCATCGACGGCGCCTGGTCGACGGTAGGCTCGACGAATATCGACATGCGCAGCTTCCTGCACAACAGCGAACTGAACGTGATCGTGCTCGGCGACAGCTTCGGCCGAGAGATGGAAAACGCCTTCCAGGAAGACTTGCGCGACTCGGAAGAAATCACCAAGGCGAAATGGGAAACGCGGCCGCTCTCCGACCGCATGAAGGAGTGGGCGGCGCGTTTCATGAATTACTGGCTGTAAGCACCGATGGGGCAACTGGATATTTGCATGGATATGCACTATATTGCACCAATAGTATGACAATCGTCGTGCTGCTCATCTCTGGAGTTGACTACCATGGCTACCGTGCGCAAGACCATTACCTTGACGGACCAGCAAGACGACTGGATCAAGGCGCAGATTGATGCGGGGCGCTATACCAACGACAGCGAATACATCCGCGACCTGATTCGGCGCGAACAGGAACGCAGCGCCGAACTCGATGCGATCCGCGCGGCGCTGATGGAAGGAGAGGCAAGCGGCGAAACCCAGCCTTTCGACGCCAAGGCGTTCAAGCAGAGAATGCTGGCGGCGCATGGCTGAATACCGGCTGACGCCTGCCGCCGAGCATGACCTGGAGGCGATCTGGGCTTATACGGTACAGCGCTGGGGCGTACAGCAGGCCAGTCATTATCTTGACAGCATGACGGCGGCCTTTGATGACCTGGCAGGCGCGCCAGGGACCGCGCCGGCATGCGAGCAGATTCGGCCCGGCTACCGGCGCCGCAAAGTCGGACGGCACATGATTTATTTTGGCTCTGTCATCGGCAAGTAGGGGAATGTCGGAATTTTCCCTTGGCCATGCTGTCTGACTCTGCATATCAATCACACAGGGAGCAGATCATGCGGCCAGCCGAATGGATCACCTTGATTGCGCAGTTTGCTCAGTTGAGTCAGCGTCAGCGGCAAGCAGGCATTGCCCTGCTACGTGGCAGCGTGCCACACGACGCGACCGTCGCGCTGCTGGAAAGTGTCGCGCAGCCGCGATTGGCCTGTCCCGCCTGCCATTCGGACCACTTGCACCGACATGGTCACGCGCACGGTCTGCAGCGCTACCGCTGCGCTCCCTGCGGGCGCACCTTCAATGCGCTCACCGGCACGCCGCTGGCGCGCTTGCGCCATAAATCGTTGTGGCTCGACTATGCCGATTGCCTGCTGGCATCGGATTCCGTGCGCAAGGCAGCGTCACAGCTAGGTGTGCACCGCAACACCACGTTTCGCTGGCGTCACCGGTTTCTATCGCTGGCCAAGACGGACCGGCCGCATGGCCTGCATGGCATCGCCGAGGCAGACGAGTTATATCTGCTGGAATCGGAAAAGGGATCCAGAACTATGACGCGTCCGCCCCGGCGCCGGGGCGGCCATGCCCATAAACGAGGCATATCGAACGAACAGGTCTGCATCCTGGTGGCGCGCGACCGCACGGGACAGACCCTCGATTTCGTCACGGGAAAAGGAGCGCTAACCAAAGCGCAGTTGCACCACTGTTTGTTGCCCATGATCGACAAGGATGTGCTGCTGGTCACCGACGGCCATGCTGCCTATCGGGCTTTTGCCAGGGAAGCGGGGATCAGCCACCAGGCCGTCAACTTGCGCGCCGGCATCCGCGTGCAGGGCGCCGCCCACGTGCAGAACGTCAACGCCTATCACAGCCGTTTGCGACAATGGATGGGGCCGTTTCACGGCGTGGCGACGCGCTACCTGCCGAACTATCTGGGATGGCGCTGGATACTCGACGCCAGGCGCATCCGCTCATCGGAAACATTATTGAAAGCAACTTTGGGCGCATTCCCACATCTAATGGTGACATAGCCTTTATTTTCGCATCACGAACTATGGCATTGCCATCGTGCGTATTCTGCATGACCGCATGGATGCGGTACGCCATCTTTAATGAAATCACCATCCGACGCGACGTCTCACAGCGGCCGCAAACTGGCCCACACGCCGCCCTGGCGCTCGAACGCTTCCGTGCTGACTTTTTCAAAGTCGGCGCTGTCTTCATTCCAGCTGTAGCGCTCGACGCGGATACAACTGTTTTCCACGCGCAGCACATTGAAGGAGTTCGACTCGCCCCTGCCCCGCGTGGACGTGGCCGTGCCCGCCTGCACCATCAGGGCCGCGTAGCCGGCGATCTTGTAGCGCTCGGCTGTGTTGCCCGCCACGCTAGCATGCAAGTGTCCCGCCAGCAATAAATCCACACCGCATTCGGAAAACATCTGCAAGGCTTGCGGGGCGCGGTCGACCAGGTCGTCTTCATCGAAGTTTTCCGGCAAGTCGAATGGATGGTGGGTGACGATGATGCGCGTCAGGCCGGGCGGCAAACTGCCCAGGCGTTCACGCAGAAAATCGATCTGCTCGTGGCTGATGCGGCCATCCTTGAACGTCAGGGAACGGGCCGTGTTGATGCCCAGCACGGCGATTTCCTCGTCCACATATTCGGGCGACAAATCGTCCGTCACATGGCGCCGGTACTTCACCAGCGGGGTAAGGAAGCGGGAAACGACGTTGTACAGGGGCACATCATGGTTGCCCGGCACCACGATTTGCGGCCCTGGCAAGCTGTCGAGAAATTGCCGCGCCTGCTGGAACTGGGCGCTGCGGGCGCGCTGCGTGAGGTCGCCCGAGACGACGACCACATCCGGTTCCAGGCGTTCGATCAGCGCGCGCAAGGGCGCCAGCAGGTCCGCATCGACCCTGCCAAAATGCAAGTCGGACAAATGCACGATGGTACGCATGGCCTTACTCCCCAGAAAGTGCCGGCGCAGGCACCAGCACGGCCAGCGCGGCCTTGTGGATGCGGTACTGCAGCGGCGTATTCATGATCGTCACTTCCCCATCGGTGGCTACGCGCAGGCGGCGGTGGTGCGTGGCCACCTCCAGGTCGGTAGCCGTCAGCACATCAAAATCCTTGGCTTGCGACAACTTGCCGAACAGCGCGTGCAAGGCCAGCTTCAGCAAGCCCAGGCGGCCAGGACGCTGCGCCACATACAAGCTCAGCTGGCCGCCATCGAGCCGTTCGCGCTCGCCGATATTCAAGCCTTCCATCATGTATTCATTATTACCGATGAAGACGAATGGCGTGCGCCGCGCATGCACGGCATCGTTGAGTGTCAATTGCACGCTGAGGAAAGGATAGCGGCGCAAGGCCGCCACCAGGGCCCAGCTGAAGGCCAGCCACTTGCCCCGCCCCAGCCGGCGCTGCTGCTTTTCGCGGTCGCGCACGATATCGGGATACAGGCCCAGGCTGGAATTATTCAGGAATATACGGCCATTGACTTCGCCCACGTCGACCTGGTGCGGCACGCCCTGCGCCACGTTGGCAATCGCCGCATCGAGCTCGAGCGGAATATTCAAATCCTTGGCGAAATGGTTCAAGGTACCCAGCGGCAAGACGCCGAACGGCGTGCCGCTGCCCACGACAACGGAAGCGACGGCGTTGATGGTGCCGTCGCCGCCGCCGGCCACGACGATGGGCGCGCCATCGCGCAGGGCCCGTTCGGCCGTGGCGATCATCTCGGTGCCGCTTTGCGCCAGGGTGATGTCGGCGTCGAGGCCCACGGCGGCGAATTTCGCTTCGAGCTGCTGCGCCCAGTCGGGCGCATAGCCGCAACCGGCGCCTCCATTGATGATGACTGCAATTTTGCTCAGGACAGTTTCCCCTTATTTGGTTTGCCGGATATGCCGGCGCCGGCGCAGGGTCGACACGCCGGCGATGCAAATGGCCAGCCAGCCATAGCTTTCCGCCATGGCCGCCAGCACATCGCTCAGGTAATGCGCGCCCAGGTAGATGCGGCTGAAGCCCACCAGCGCCGCCATCAGGAAAGCGCCCAGAGCGATGGCGATACGCTTGCCCCAGGCGCCCGGCGCCGTCTGGCAAATCAGGTAGGCGGCCAGCAAGCCGTACAGGGCTGTCGAGGTGGCAGTATGGCCACTCGGAAAGCTGTAGGTGCTCAGGGCCGTCTGCAGGATGGGCTCGTCAAAGCTGGGCCGCGCGCGGACAAAAATGTACTTTAGCAGCAGGTTCAAAAACATGACGCCCGGCATGGTGATGACGAGGGTAAACAGCCAGTAATCGGCGCCCTTGCGGTGCAGATACCAGCCCAGCAAGGTGGCCAGGATGATGGCGCCGATCACGCCATGCATGTGCGTGACGACCAGAAGGCAAGTGGTGATCCACGGCACGGCATGCTGGTTGAACCACTGCGCCACCTGCAAGTCGATCACGGTAATTTGCTCCATGCCCATCACGGCTTCGGCAATCTCGTGGAAGACGACGATGGCCACCAGCATCAGGGCCACGCCCACCGTCATATGCAGGCCCAGCTCGCCCTCGGGCGACAGGCGCGCCTCGACGAAGCGGCGCAGTTTCGTGGTCCAGCCCGTGGTCATGCTCATGTCATTTTTCTCTTGCAAACTCATCTCTCTTTCCTGTTCCCGGTGATGATCAAAAAAACCACACCAGTAAAAAAATACTGTTTATTCATACAGTAGCTGTGTATTCATACAGTAGTTATGCTATTCTGATGACTCGTTCAACACATCTCCCTCAAAGGAATTGTCATGGCAACATTGAATAGCGGTTTTGGCTCACGGTTCGGCCTGGAATACGCCCCAAGCTCTTTCCTCGTCCGCATGGGCAAGCGCGAAATCCTCGTCTGCCGCGACTTCCGCAAGCGCTACTACACCGTCAATCCCCTGATCGAGTGCGGTACGGGCATCGAGCCGGGCTATGTTGAAGTGCTGCTGATGCGCCGTTGGTTGCTCATTCTATCCAAGGCACATTAAGAATGACTTTAAAACAAGGTACTCGTACCCTGTTGTAAAGTCAGCTCCGTCCGGCCACGCCGGGAGCGCGCCAGTACCGGCCAGCGGCAACGCTGGCCGACCCCTCATTACTGTGTGCGTTCCGGTGCGGCCGGGCTGGCAGGTGTTTGCACTGGCAGCGTCGTGTCAAACACGTTCGCTTCGTACCACAAGGTCACGAACAACACCATCACGACGGGGCCGATGAACAAGCCCACGAGGCCCAGGGTTTCCACGCCACCCAAAATGCCGAACAGCACGGCCAGGAAAGGCAAGCGGGTGGCGTTGCCGATCATGCCGGGGCGTACGAAATGGTCGGCCACGAATAGCACCACGGTGCCCCACGCGGCTACGCCGATGGCGGCGCCCACACTGCCCTGGAAGACCAGCAAGGCGGCCGCGCACAGGTAAGCGAGCGGCGCGCCGAACGGGATGATGGCCAGGATGCCCGTGGCGAACGCCCACAGGGCCGGCGACGGCAAGCCGGCGATGGCGTAGGCGATGCCGATCAGCACGCCTTCGGCCAGGCCCACCAGCACCAGGCCGTTGACGGTCGCGCGGATGGCGGTGGGAATTTTTTGCGCATAGCGGCCCCACCGTTCGGGGCGCAGGAAATGGCTGCCGACGGCCGTGATCTGGCGCGTCAGCGCTTCGCCATCCTTGTAGAAGAAAAACAGGCATAAAAACGCCAGGCCAAAATCGACCAGGCGGTGGAACACGTCCGCGCCCAGCACCTTGAGCATGTCGCGCGCGGAATGAAAGCCGCCCACGGCGCTGCCCGCAAAGAAGTGGCCGAGGCCGTGGGGCTGGCTCAGGGTGGCTTGCCACCAGTCGCCGATAGCGCTGCCGGCCAGCGGAATATGCGCCACCCAGTCCGGCACGGGCAAGCCGTCCGTATTCGCATGCACGACGAAATTGGCCAGCACGGGCACTTCGCGCGCCGCCTGCGCCACGCCGAACAGCACGGGAACGATGAAGATGCAGGCGAACGCCAGGGTCAGCACGGCCGCCGCCACGATGGGGCGCTGGCCCAGGGCCGCGCGCACGCGCAAATACAGGGGCCAGGTGGCCACGCACAGGATGCCGGCCCACACGAGCGGCAAAAAGAAACGCTGCATGACGAACGCCGTCACGGCGATCAAGGCCAGGGAAAAACCTGCGCTGACAATATCGCGCTGAGTATCGTTCATGCCACTCCATTCGTGCCCGGCGCCATGGAGCGCCAGTATTGGCTACGCGCCAGTTGCGCAGGCGTAGCGTAACACGGCGGCATTCCGCTTTAGACGAGGCCCAGTTCCGCAGGCTTGACGCCGGCAAACACGTGGTCGAGCTGCGCGGGGGTCAAGCCGAAGGTGCGGCGCAGCAAGCCTCCCAGCACGGCCCGGTACTCATTCAGCACGGGCATGTCGCGGTTCTGGAACAGCGTCGCCTGCGAAATCGCCACCTGTTCGCCCGCCACCTGCTTGCCTTTGATGCCGCCGCCCAACACCCAGAACACGCTGCCGTGGCCATGGTCCGTGCCGCGGTTGCCGTTTTCGCGGAAGGTACGGCCAAATTCGCTGACCACGACGACCACGGTATTGCGCCACTCGCTGCCCATTTCCTGCGAGAACGCGGCCAGGCCACGCCCCAGCTCATCGAATCGCCCCGCCAGATAGCCGTTCGCGCCGCCCTGCCCCACGTGCGTATCCCAGCCGCCCACGTCGACGAAGCCCAGGTTGTATTTATCCTTCATCAAGCGGGCGATCCGCTGCGCTTCCAGTTCAAAGCCCTTGGTACTGATGGCGTTGCGGTTGGCCGCCTGCATCTCGCCCGTCAATTCCTTCGTCACATCGTCGCGCACGGCAAATCCCGCACTGACCGGTTGCTGCAGGGGCGTGCCCTTGTACATGGCCGCGATGACTTGGCTTTGACGCGCATCAATGCCCGACTTGCCCACCGAGCGCAATCCCATGTTCGGCACTTGCACGCCGCCCTGGAAGATCAGCGGCAACTGGTCCGTGAAGGAAATGGCGTGGTTGCCTTGCTTGGCATTCAAGCTTTGCGCCAGCCGGTTCAAAAAGCCTGAGCGGAAATCGCGGCGCCCGCCGATCTCTTGCCCCAGTTCGATGCTGTCCTGCGTCTCGAAGTGGCTGCGCGTCAAATCCGTCGTGCCCGCAAACGGAATGAAGGCCGCCTCGCCACCCATAAACATGGGATAGATGGTTTCGCGCAAGGCCGGATGCAGGGCCCAGTCGGTCGTCAAGGCCAGCGCGCCGTTTTCCTCGCCCGGTTTCGCGATGGCGATATTCGGCCGCGAGGCATAGTAAAAATCGCTGCCGATGGGCACCAGCAGATTGTTTGCGTCATAGCCGCCGCGCAAAAAGACGAACAATAGCTTCGCATTTGTGGCGGGCGCGGCCAGCAAGCTGCCCGCATGCGACAACAGCGGCGCGGCGGCCAGGGCTTTCAGCAAGTCACGACGGTTCATGACAATTCCTTTCAGCGGTGCATCATTTCGGGCGACGAGAGCAGGAAGGTATTCCACTCCTGCGGCGAAGCGGCCTGCTCCAGGGCCTGCCGCGTGGCCGGGCTCAAGGTCGGCTGCAGCGACTGGTAATACAGGGCGCTGGCCAGCTGGGGAAACGCCACCTTTTCCTGCGG
The DNA here is from genome assembly GCF_001758715.1 of Janthinobacterium sp. HH104. NCBI lineage: Bacteria > Pseudomonadati > Pseudomonadota > Betaproteobacteria > Burkholderiales > Oxalobacteraceae > Janthinobacterium > Janthinobacterium sp. HH104. The sequence continues at coordinate 150,582 of NZ_LRIB01000041.1, forward strand.
CTGCGGGCCATCCGTCTTGAACAGGCCGGCGCTGCCCGAGCCGATGGTGCGGGCGATATCGAAACGCGTCGTCATCTGGCCTGGGCTGGCCCAGGAAGCATCCGTCAAGGGATAACCGTCCGGCGTCTGGCGCCCGTACAGAGGCTGGCCCATGCGCGAGAGCCAGCTCAGCATGGGGCCCGCATTCAGGATGGGCTTGTCGTCATAGCTGAGGCGCACGGCCGACACCACGTAATGCATGGGGTCCTTGAATTTCTTGCCCAGCGACTGCTTGAATTCGGGACTGTTGAACATGGTTTGCAGCACGTCGGCGATCATGCCGTCGCTCTGCTGGAAGGTGGCCGCCATGCGCGCCACCAGAGGCGCGGGCGGATTATCGCCGACGAAATACTGGGCCAGCTTGCCGCTGATGAAATGCGCGGTGGCGGGACTGCGGCTCAAACGATCCAGCGCTTCATCGAGCTCGGCCAGTCCCCTGCCCTTCACCGTTTGTCCGAGGAATTGCTTGTCGCCGTAATCGTGGCGGTTCGGGTTGAATTCAAACAAGCCCCTGCGCACGTATTGCGACTGCAGCGCCGGTTTCACCTTTGGCGTATCCGGTCCCAGGTTCACGCCCACGCCTGTCAGGATGCGCGCCAGTTCCTGCACGTCCGTCTGGCTATAGCCGCCGTTCACGCCCAGCGTATGCAGTTCCATCAGCTCGCGCGCATAGTTTTCATTGATGCGCTTGGCGGCATTGGCTTCATTGTCCAGATAGCGCAGCATGGCCGGATGGTGGACGGTCGCGCCCAGCAAGTCGCGGAATTTTCCCAGCGCGTGCGGCGCGATGGCGTTCGCCTCGTAATCGCCAACCATGGCGCGCAAGTTGTGCTTGCCCTGGTGCACGCTGAAATGGTTGAGCCAGAACCAGCTCAGCTGCTGCTGCAGCTGATTAGGCGAATACACGTCCAGCAATAGAGAACGCGTAGCCGCTTCGCGCGCCAGGCGGTTGAGCTCCTGCTGGTAATCTTTTTGCGCCTGCTGCTTGGCCATGTCGTCCATGACGGCAGCCGACTCCTTGCGCTTTTGCTCCACGGACATGACGAGTTGATCGAGCGGCACCTGGCTGATGGTCATGGCGTCGATCTGGGCCTGCACGGCGGCAGGCAAGCTGGCTTTGCCCGGATGCAATTGCGCCTGCAGATAGCGCTGCCAGCCTTGCGCCTGCATCTGGCGCGCGCTGCCTGCGTTCACGCCCCAGCTAACCCTTTCCAGCAGGGCAATGTCCTGCGCGGAACTGGTCTGCGCGCGATGATCGGCCTGGACGGCAGGTCCGGTGGCGGCGCAGCCGGCCAGCAACAGCAGGAAAATCACGGTTGTCGGCAACAGTCGGTTGGGGGTCATGGCGGTCCTTCAAGCGGTTTCAACCAGAATGCCTGAGGGTACGCCCAGGTTGACCTGCGCATGATTGCCATTTGCAACGAGTTGTAATCAATAATGTTATTTATGCAATTCCGCGCACTTGTCGCGCAGGAAGTCGCGCAGCTGCAGCACCAGCGGCGTCACCTGCGCCCGGTGCATGCACAGCAATTGCAAGGGCGCGGCCTCGCCCGCCACCTCGGGCAGCAGCACGTGCAGACGGCCGGCGGCCACGTCGCCGGACACATCGAGCCGCGATTTGTAGGCGATGCCCAGGCCCGCCACGGCCCAGCGGCGCACCAGGTCGGCATCGTCGGCGCTGCGGTTGCCGCTCACATCTATCGTCACCTGCTCGCGCTGCGGCAGGCGGTAAAAGGTCCAGCGGTCGTGCAAGCCGTCTTCCAGCGCGAAGCGCAGGCAATTGCGCTGCGATAAGTCTCCCAGCGCCAGCAGGGGTCCATGTTCGCGCAGGTAGGCGGGCGACGCCACCAGTACCCGGTCGTTGGCGGGCGCGATGGGCATGGCGACCATGCTCGAATCGTCTTGCTGGCCATAGCGGATGGCCACGTCGACTTGCTGGCGCACCATGTCGGCCACCCGGTCGCTGACGCTGAGCTGGTAATGCAGCTTCGGATGGCGCGACTGGAATTCGTCGAGCCAGCCCAGCATCAGATTGCGGCCTAGGTCCGAGGGCATGGCAATTTTCAAGGTTCCGCCGAAACTGTCCTTGCCGGCGAGCAGCGCATCGTGGCCGGCGCGCAGCAGGCGCAAGGCTTCGCGCGCGTGTTCCAGGTATTGCGTGCCTTCCGCCGTCAGGCTCAGCGAACGCGTCGTGCGGGCCAGCAGGCGCAAGCCCAGCTCCCCTTCCAGGCGCTTGACGGCGGCGCTGGCCAGCGCGGGCGAAATGCCGATCTCGCGCGCGGCCGCCGACAAACTACCGCGGTCGGCCGTGCGCACAAACACCTGCAAGTCATCGAGTCGCAGCAATTTTCAGTATTCCTTTGAAAGTGTTTCGGTACGCGCCCCCTGTTTCCAGGGCGAGAAAATGGCCATGATACGTCAAGCCCGTATGGCCACGCCAACAATGGTGTCGGATTACGGTCCTTCGGACCTGATCCGACCTACCCCTAATCCATCACTGTTTTACCAAAGGAAGCACATGAAAGCCATCGCCTACCGCCACAGCCTGCCCATCACGGATGCAGACGCCCTGCTCGACATCGAGCTGCCCGTGCCCGTCGCCACGGGGCGCGACCTGCTCGTCGCCGTCAAGGCGATTTCCGTCAACCCCGTCGACACCAAGGTGCGCAAGAACCGCGCGCCGAAAGACGGCCAGCCGGAAGTGCTGGGCTGGGATGCGGCCGGCGTCGTCACGGCCATCGGCCCCGACGTCACCCTGTTCCAGGTCGGAGATAAAGTCTGGTACGCGGGCGCCATCAACCGCCCCGGCAGCAACAGCGAATTCCAGCTGGTCGACGAGCGCATCGTCGGCCACATGCCGGCCAGCCTGGACTTTGCTCCGGCCGCCGCCCTGCCCTTGACCGCCATTACGGCCTGGGAACTGCTGTTCGACCGCCTGCAGATCAGCCGCGACAAGAATCTCACCGGCAAGTCCCTGCTGGTGATCGGCGCGGCCGGCGGCGTCGGTTCCGTGCTCGTGCAACTGGCGCGGCAGTTGACGGGTGTCACCATCATCGGCACGGCCTCGCGCGCGGAAACGGCCGATTGGGTCAAGGAACTGGGCGCCCACCACGTGATCGACCACAGCTTGCCGCTGGCGCAGGAAATCACGCGCCTGGGCTTGCCACCCGTCGATTACGTGATCAGCCTGAACCAGACCGACAAGCATTTCGAGCACATCGTGGAACTGATCGCGCCGCAAGGCAAGTTCGCCCTGATCGACGACCCCGAGCACATCGACGTGCGCAAGTTCAAGGGCAAGAGCGTGTCGCTGCACTGGGAACTGATGTTTACCCGTTCGCTGTTCCAGACGGCGGACATGGTCAAGCAGCATGAATTGCTCGAGGAACTGGCACAGCTGGTCGATGCGGGTGTCATCAAGACCACCCTGGCCGAGCGCTTCGGCACGATCAACGCGGCAAACCTGAAACGCGCGCATGCCCTGCTGGAAAGCAATACGGCAAAAGGGAAAATCGTCCTGGAAAGTTTTAATTAATCAGGTAATCAAAATGGCCCGGAAATCATTGACGTTGGTCAATGTCGGACCCGTGATCACGGCATCTCCCAGCGCCTGGAAGAAGCCGTGGCCATCGTTGTTGTCCAGGCTGTCGCGCGGTTTGATGCCTTGCGCCCAGGCCCGTTGCAGGGTGTCGGGCGCCAGCACCGCGCCGGCGATGTCTTCCTGGCCGTCGACGCCATCCGTGTCGCCGGCCAGCGCGTGGATGCCCTCGTGCCCGTCCAGCGCGATGCCCAGCGCCAGCAGGAATTCCACATTGCGCCCGCCGCGGCCGTTGCCGCGCACGGTGACCGTCGTTTCGCCGCCCGACAGCAGCACGCACGGGGCGGGAAACGGCTGGCCCCGCGAGGCCGTTTGCAGCGCGATGCCAGCCATCACCTTGCCCACGTCGCGCGCCTCGCCTTCCAGGCTGTCGCCCAGGATATACGGCGTGATGCCGGCCGCGCGCGCCACGTCGGCCGCCGCTTCCAGGGCCATCTGCGGCGTGGCGATCAGGGTCGTGCGCGTGCGCGCCAGCCGTGGGTCATCGGGTTTCACGGATTCGCCGCGCCCGCTTTCCAAGGTCTTTCGTATGCTGTCCGGCAAGTCCATGCCATAGCGGCGCACGATGGCCAGCGCATCATCGCACGTGGTCGCGTCACCCACCGTGGGGCCGGAAGCGATGTCGCCCAGCTTGTCGCCAGGCACGTCGGAAATGGCCAGGGTCACCACTTGCGCCGGATGGCAGGCGGCCGCCAGGCGCCCGCCCTTGATGGCGGACAAATGGCGGCGCACGCAATTCATTTCGCCGATGGTGGCGCCCGACGCCAGCAACGCGCGGTTCAGCGCCTGCTTGTCTTCCAGGCTGATGCCGTCAAGTGGCAAGGCCAGCAGCGACGAGCCACCGCCCGAAATCAGACACAGCACGGTATCGTCAGCGTGCAACTTGCCGACCAGCTCGAGCATGCGCCGCGCCGCGTCCATGCCGGCCGCATCGGGCACGGGATGCGACGCTTCGACGATCTCGATGCGTTCGCATGGCACGGCATAGCCATAGCGCGTGACGACGAGGCCCGACAGCGGCCCCGGCCAGTGCCGCTCCACGGCTTGCGCCATGGCGGCCGACGCCTTGCCGGCGCCGATGACGATCAGCCGGCCCTTGGGCGCGGGCGGCAGATGGGGCGGTATGCAGTGCGATGGCTGGGCTGCGGCGATGGCGGCCTGAAACATGGCTTGCAGCAAGGCGCGCGGTGGCGGTGGCAGGGTCGTCATCATGGTCAATTCCTCCGGTTCGATCAGCGGTTCACTTAGCGATTAACGATGCGCGCGGGAACGCGCAGCACCAGTATGGCGCCCAGCAGCATCACTGCGGAAAGAATATACAGGGCCACGTCGGTGCCGCCCGTCGCATCCTTGATCCAGCCGACGAGGAAAGGGCTGACGAAACCGGCCACCTGGCCCAGCGAATTGATCAGCGCCAGGCCGCCGGCCGCCGCCGCGCTGCCGAGAAACGCCGTCGGCAAGGGCCAGAACATGGGCAGGCCGGACAACGCGCCCATGGTCGCCAGCGACAGGCCGATGAGGGCGACGACCACGTTGCCATGCGCCTGTGTCGCCAGCAGCAAGCCGCACAGCGCCATCAGCAAAGGGCCGCTCAAATGCCAGCGGCGCTCCTTGTGCTTGTCGGCCGAACGGCCCACCCAGATCATGAAGATGCTGGCGCACAGGTAGGGAATGGCGCTGACCCAGCCCACGGCCACGGGGCTGGCAAAACCGAGCGACTTGACGATGGTGGGCAGCCAGAAGTTGATCGCGTACACGCCCATCTGGATGCAGAAATACACGAGGCCCAGCATCCACACATGCTTGTTGCGCAGCACGCTGGCGAAGGTGTCGGCCGTATTCGCGCCGTTGCGGCGCTGGCGTTCGTCCTCGTCGAGGTCGGCGCGCAGCAGCTGCTTTTCTTCGGCATTGAGCCACTTCGCCTGGGCGATGCCATCGTTCAGCAGCACGTAGACTAGAAAGCCCAGCAGCACGGTGGGAATGCCCTGCAGCAGGAACATCCATTGCCAGCCGGCCAGGCCGCCGTGGCCCGCGAACGATTGCATCATCCAGCCCGACAAGGGGCTGCCCAGCAAGCCGGAAATGGGAATGGCCGACATGAACAGGCCCATGATGCGGCCCCGGCGCGACGCGGGATACCAGTTCGTAAAGTACAGCACGATGCCGGGGAAGAAGCCCGCCTCGAACACGCCCGTGATGAAGCGCAGCGAATAGAACGCGGCCGGCGTGGTGACGAACATCAGGCAGGCCGAGGCGATGCCCCAGGCGATCATCAGGGTGCCGATGACCTTGCGCGCGCCCAGGCGGTGCAGCAGCAGATTGCTGGGCACGCCGCTGGCCACGTAGCCGATGAAGAAGATGCCCGCGCCCAGGCCATACACGCTCTCGCTCCATTGCAGCGCATCGAGCATTTGCAGCTTGGCAAAGCCGACATTCACGCGGTCCAGGTAATTGAACAGATAGCAGATGAAGATGAAGGGGATCAGATGCAAGGTCACCTTGCGGTAAGCGCCTTCGCGCACGCGGTCCTGCGCGGACGCGCCGGCGGACAGGCTGGCGCCTGGATGGGTGGTCATGGGTGTCTCCTGACTATTTTTTATGGGATACGGCCAGCCCATCGTACAATCGCCAGCAGAAACAGTCATCGTGCGGATGCATGAAGAAATATGGTGCTTGATACGATGATTCTATGCAAATGCACAAGACGGACCACCCCATGCCGAATATTGACCTTCCCCTGGCGCAGGACATCGTCCAGCGCACCATGCACATCATTCCCTTCAACGTGAACGTCATCGATGCGCGCGGCGTGATCCTGGCCAGCGGCGATCCGCAGCGCGTGGGCGACCTGCATCCGGGCGCGCAACTGGCGCTGGCCCGGCGCGCCAGCGTGGAAATCGGCGCGGCCGACATGGCCAGGCTGCCCGGCACGCGGGCCGGCATCAACCTGCCCCTGACGGTGCGCGGCGAGATTTGCGGCGTGCTGGGCCTGACGGGCGAACCGGACGCCGTGCGCCAGTTCGGCGAACTGGTGCGGACCATGGCGGAAATGATGCTGGAACAGGCGCGGCTGGTCAGCGAGTTGCAGCATGAAAAGCGCTACCGCGAGGAATTCGTGTTCCAGCTCGTCTACCGCACGGGGATTTCGGACGCCAGCATGCAGGCATGGGCGGCGCGCCTGGCGGTCGATTTACGGGTGCCGCGCGCCATGTTCGTGCTGGAAATACCGGATGCGGGCGAAGGCCCGGGCGAGCGGCTCGACCAGGTGCTGACGCAGCTGCAGCAAGTGCAGTCCGACCTGTCGGCCCGCTGGCCTGCCTTGCTGATGGCCGTCGTCTCGCCGGGCGAACTGGTGCTGCTCGACGCCTTTCCCGCCAGCGGCCCGCAGCAGGCGCGCGCGGCGCAAGCCAGGCAGCGCCTGCTCGAACTGCACCAGGTGGCACAGCAGGCGCTCGCGCCACCGGCCACCCTGGCCATGGGCGTGGCCTTGCCGGGCCTCGATGGCGCCACGGCTTCGTATGAATCGGCGAAGCAGACGGCGCGCGTGGGCCGCACCCGCGATGGCGGGCAAACTACTTTTTCCTATCTGGAACTGAGCCTGCCCGTGCTGCTGTCCGGCCTGCAAGCGGGTTGGCAGGCCGAGCAATTGCGCCAGACCCTGGCCCGTCTGCAGGCGCACGACCGCAAGTCGGGCACCCTGATGCGCACCCTGGCCGCCTGGTTCCGCCACCACAGCCACCCGATGGCCACGGCCAGGGCCCTGCACATCCACCGCAACACACTCGATTACCGGCTGCAAAAGATCGCCGAACTGACGGGGCTGGACCTGGACGACACGGATGACCGCCTGCTGCTGTATGTCGCCCTGCAACTGAATTGACAGATGCCCGTCTACAATGTCGGCTGACCGCATAACAGGAATAGCATGAACGACACCATCGAATGGACCAGTCTTGCCCGCACTTTCGGGTTGTTTACCGTCACGGCCGTGGCCGAACTGCTGGGCTGCTACCTGCCCATGCTATGGCTGAGCAACAAGGGCAGCGCCTGGCTGCTGGTGCCGGCCGCCCTCAGCCTGCTGGTCTTCGTGTGGCTTCTGACCTTGCATCCGGCCGCCAGCGGGCGCGTGTATGCCACGTATGGCGCCATCTACATCGCCACGGCGCTGGGCTGGCTGTGGCTGGTGGACGGCGTCACGCCCGCCTGGACCGACATCGCCGGCGTGGGCCTGGCCCTGGCCGGCGCCGCCGTCATTGCCATGGGGCACAAGGCGCAGTAATTACGCCGCATGCCGGCGGAAGTTCGTTTCCGCCGACCACGCCGCGCTGGCGCGGGCCAGCAAGACGGCTTCGCCATCGGCCAGCCAGTCGTCCGCATCGGCGATCTTCCACATGGCTTGCAGCAACTGGCGGCGCAAGTCCGGCTCGGTGATTTCATCGAGCAGGCTGTCGATCACGCCATTGGCCAGTTGCACGGCGCCATGCACGGTCGACGTCAGCATGTCGTCGCACAGGTCTTGCAGCAATTGCTGGAAGGCGGCCGGCTCAAGGTCGATATGCTCAAGGATCTTGCTGCGATGCATCGCTTGCAGCTCGGCGCTGGCCAGGTTGCCATCGACCACCATCATCAGGGCCAGGATACGTCCCGCTGCCTGGGGACTGTTCATTGCATAGGTACGCATAGTTCACTTTCCATTGTCAGTTTAAAAAGCGCGCCCCGCCATTGCAGGGCGCGCGGTACGGCATTTACTTCTTGTCGCTGCGGGTGATGAACACGCTGGCCACGCAGCTCGACACGATCAGGACCGCCACCACCAGCAACGACGCTTCCACCGGCACGTGGTACCACGGCATGATCAGCATCTTGGCGCCGATGAACACCAGCACCATCGCCAGGCCATACTTGAGCATGTGGAAGCGGTCAGCCACGTCCACCAGCAGGAAGTACAGGGCACGCAATCCCATGATGGCGAACAGGTTCGACGTGAAGACGATGAACGGGTCCGTCGTGATGGCGAAAATCGCCGGGATCGAGTCCACCGCGAAGACCAGGTCCGTCACCTCGATCAGGATCAGCACGAGGAACAGCGGCGTGACATAGCGCAAGCCACCCTTTGCCACGAAGAAACGCTCGCCGTGGTCGCCGTCGGCCACCCGCAAGTGGCGGCGGGCAAAGCGCAGCACGGGGTTGTTCGCCACGTCCGGTTCCGCATCGGCCGCCACCAGCATGCGCATACCGGTCACCAGCAGGAAGGCGCCAAACAGGTACAGCACCCAGCTGAACTCGCTCACTACCCACGCACCGGCCATGATCATCACGGCACGCATGACGATCGCGCCCAGCACGCCATAGATCAACACGCGGCGCTGGTACTGGATCGGCACCTGGAAGGCGCTGAAGATCAGCAGGAAGACGAACACGTTATCGACCGACAGCGCTTTCTCGATCAGGTAGCCGGAGAAAAATTCCAGCGCCTTCTGGTTGGCGATCTCGGGTCCGGCCGTGCCGTTCAGATACCACCACAGGCCGCCGTTGAACAGCATGGCCAGGCTGACCCACACGAGCGACCACGTCGCCGCTTCCTTGACGCTGACCTTGTGCGCCTTGTTGCCGCCAAAGACGAACAAATCCAGCGCCAGCATCACCAGGACAAAGGCGATGAAGCCGGCCCACATGGGTGCCGTCGCAATACTTTCCAGGCCGTTCATCGGCGGCCTCCGTAACTATCTGTCTGTATTCTGAAGTCCATGACACTCTCCTTGCATGAATTGAGCAGCCATCATAGTCCGAATACAAACATCGAACAAATCGAATATAATTTAAGAATACATCGAAAAAGTCGATGTATTAATCTGCCGGGAAATACCATGTCAACACTCAACTTCAAGCACTTGCGCTATTTCTGGATGGTGGCCAAGACGGGCAGCATCGCCCGCGCGGCCGAGCAGCTGCACCTGACGCCGCAATCGATCTCCGGCCAGCTCAGCGAGTTTGCCGACACCCTGGGCGTGGAACTGTTCCGTCGCAGTGGGCGCCAGCTGGAATTGACGGACACGGGCAGGCGCATCCTCAGCCATGCCGAAAGCATTTTCAGCACCGGCGATGAGTTGCTGGAAATCGTGCGCGACCAGTCGCGTACGACAACGACGACCTTCCGCGTGGGCTGTGCCGATTCCGTCTCGAAACTGATCGCCTGCCGCCTCGTGGCGCCGGCGCTGGGACTGGCCGAACCGCTGCGCATCATTTGCCGCGAAGGCCGGCTGGCAAGCCTGCTGGCGGACCTGGCCGTGCACCGGCTCGACCTCATCATGGCGGACCGTCCCATGCCGGCCCACTTGAGCGTGCGCGGCTTTAACCATTTGCTCGGCGAAAGCGGCATGACCCTGTTCGGCACGCCAGCCCTGGCCGCCACGCTGAACGGCGCCTTCCCGCAATGCCTGGATGGCGCGCCGCTGCTGCTGCCCGGCGAAGACTTCGCCATTTACGGGCGCTTGCTGCAGTGGCTCGGCGACAATAATTTGCACCCGCGCATCGTCGGCGAGTTCGACGACAGCGCCATGATGAAAGCGTTTGGCCAGTCCGGCGCCGGCCTGTTCTTCGCCCCCACCGTCATCGCGCCCCAGGTGTGCGAACAGTACGCCGTGGTGGCGCTGGGCCGGGTCGACAGCCTCGTCGAGCAGGTGTACGCGATCACCACGGAACGGCGTTTGCGCCACCCGGCCACCATCGCCATCAGCCAGAGCGCGCGGCGCGAGCTGTTCGTGTAAATCCGTTCAGCCGCTGACGACGATCTTGCCCGGCTGCCCGCCCCGCTCCAGCAGCGCATGCGCGCGCCGCAAGGTGGCCGCGTTCATCGGCGACAAGCGCTGCCGCAGCGTATGGCGCAGCACGCCCTCGTCCAGCAGCCGCGCCACGCGGTTCAGGATGCGGTGCTGCTCGATCATGTCTTCGGTGGCAAACAAAGGCCGCGTAAACACCATTTCCCAGTGCAAGGAGATGCTCTTGCCCTTCAGCGGCGCCGCATCGAAAACATCGTGGTCGTCGATGACGGCCAGCTTGCCGTGCGGCGCGATGAGCTCCACCAGTTGCGCGATATGTTGCGCCGTGTGCGACAGCGCCGCGATATGGCGCACGGGCACCACGTTCAATGCCGCCACCTGCGCCGGCAGGGGTTGTGTATGGTCGATCACGTGGTGCGCGCCCATGGCGCGGCACCAGTCGCCGCTGTCGCCGCGCGAGGCCGTGGCAATCACCGTAAAACCCGTCAGCTGGCGCGCCAGCTGGATCAGCAGCGAGCCGACGCCGCCCGCGCCGCCCAGCACCAGCAGGCTGCCCCGCTCCTGCCTGTCGCCAGGCGCGATGGCAAAACGCTCGAACAGCAGCTGCCACGCCGTCAGCGCCGCCAGCGGCACGCTGGCCGCCTGCGCAAAGTCCAGGGTCGCCGGCATACGCCCCGCGATGCGCTCATCGACCAGGTGATATTCGGCATTCGCGCCCGCGCGGTCGAACGAACCCGCGTAATACACGGCTTGCCCCGGCGCGAACAGGGTCACTTCGCTGCCCACCGCATGCACGACGCCGGCCGCATCCCAGCCCAGAGTCGTGACGGCATCGGGTACCGTCACCAGCCCCACGCGCACCTTGGTGTCGAGCGGATTGACGCCCACGGCGCGCACCTGCACCAGCACATCGCGCGGGCCGGGCACGGGCATCGGGCCTTCCATGTCGAACAGGCCGCCTTGTTCGTCCACACTGCTTCCTTTCTTGAAACCAATCATCTTCATTGCATGCTCCAGGTAAATCCGCATGGTAAGCAGCCACGCGAGAAAGAAAAATATGCTTCAATACGTTTCACACCTGACCAAACTGTCATGAATCATGCAAGACATCGATAATCTCTCCGGCGTGGTTCTGTTCGTGCAACTGGCGCAGGCGGGCAGCTTTGTCGCCGCCGCGCGCCAGGCCGGCATTTCGCCGTCGGCCGTCAGCAAGAGCCTGGCCCGGCTCGAGCAGCGGCTGGGCACGCGCCTGTTCCAGCGCAGCACGCGCCAGCTGAGCCTGACGGCGGAAGGCAAGCTGTTCCTCGCACGTAGCGAACGCATCCTGGCGGAAATGCAGGCGGCGCAGGAGGAACTGGCGGGCACGCTGGCGCCGCGCGGACGCCTGCGCCTGGGCTTGCCGGAACTGGGCAGCGTTTTCCTGCCCGCGCTGGCTGATTTTTCCCAACGACACCCAGCCATCGCCCTCGACCTGGACTTTTCGGACGCGCTGGCCGATGTCGTCGGCGATGGTTTCGACGCTGTCATCCGCATCGGCGCACCGCGCGATTCCCGCCTGGCCGCCCGCAAGCTGGGCCAGTTCCGCTCCTGCCTCGTGGCCTCGCCCGCCTACTTGGCGCGCCACGGCACGCCCAGCCATCCCCTTGAACTGCAACAACATGCTTGCCTGCACTACCGCTTCCGCCACAGCGGCAAGGTGGAACAATGGCAGTTGCGCCAGGAAGCCGAGGCGCCGGCGCCGGATTTGCCACTCTCCATGGTCTGCAACAACGTCGAAGCGCGCCTGCACTTCGCCCGGCAAGGCCTGGGCATCGCCTGGCTGCCCGACTTTTATGTGCGCTCCGCCATCGACGACGGCAGCCTCATCGAAGTGCTGAGGGACTACGCAATCACCGGGCATCCGGCCCACAGTTGCTGGCTGCTGTGGCCATCCGGGCCGCACCTGGCGCCGAAAGTACGGGCGCTCGTCGATTTCCTGGCCGAAACAGACATACTGTTGTCAGCCGCCCACGGAAGATGAGGCTCAAATACATTTGAGCAAATACATCTATATAATGGCAAGTCTCCCCGACGCCCTGCGCGCCCCTTCCTGGACTTGCCGCAATGAAGCACTTGCACGATATTCCCTCTGCCTTCAAGCATGAATTTGCCAACCCGCGCCTGTGGTGGTCGCGCGCCGTCGTCGTCGGCATGGCCGCCATCGCGGGGCTCGTCGTTGTGGGCTTTACGTGGCTGGCGGAGGAAGCGCTGGACTTGTTTCTCTTTTTTAACGGCAAGGCCTGGTGGTTCGCCCTGCTGTGGACGCCGGCCTGCGCCGCCCTGCTCGTCTGGCTGACGCGCCGCTACGCGATGGGCGCGGCCGGTTCCGGCATCCCGCAAGTGATGGCGACACTGGACCCGGCCGTGGCGCCCGAGCAGCGCTCGCTGTTCGTGTCGCTGAAACTCAGCGCCGCGAAAATCGTCCTGACGGCGGGCGGCTTGCTGGGCGGATTGTCGCTGGGGCGCGAAGGGCCGTCCGTGCAGATCGCCGCCGGCGTGATGCTGGCCGCGCGCCGCTGGCTGCCCCGTCACTCGCAGGTGAGCGCCCATTCCCTGCTGGTGGCAGGCGGCGCGGCCGGCATCGCGGCTGCCTTCAACACGCCGCTGGCCGGTGTCATGTTTGCCATCGAAGAACTGTCGCGCTCGCCCGAGCAGCGCAACAGCGGCCTCATCGTCGCAGGTATCGTGCTGGCCGGCATGATGGCCGTGTCGATCCACGGCAACGCCACCCACTTCGGCATCATCCACCCGGGTCCCATCGGCCTGGCACTGGCCTTGCCGGGCTTGCTCGTCACCCTGGTGGCGGGCGTGGCGGGCGGCCTGTTCGCGCGATTGCTGCTGGCATCCGCCCGGGGCAATCCATTAGGAAAATTGTCTGCGTGGAGAAAAGGCCGGCCCGTGCTGTTCGCCGCCGTCTGCGGTGTGCTGGTGGCGGCCATCGGCATCGCCAGCCACGGCGCCACGTTCGGCAGCGGCACCGTGGCCACGCGCGCCATGCTGGAAGGCTCGTCCGACGTGGCGCCCGCCTTTGTCGCCTTCAAATACGTGGCGACGTGGCTGACCGTGTGGTCGGGCGTGCCGGCAGGCATTTTCGCGCCCTCCTTGGCCATCGGCGCCGGCATCGGCCACGATATCGCCGTGCTGCTGCACTACCCCCATGCGCCCGCCCTGATCGCGCTGGGCATGGTGGGTTTCCTGGCCGCCGCCACGCAGGCGCCGCTGACGGCGTTTATCATTGTCATGGAAATGGTCGACGGCCACGGCATGGTGCTGAGCCTGATGGCCTGCGCCGTCGTGGCCAGCACGGTCTCGCGCGTACTGAGCGAACCGCTGTACGGGGCGCTGGCGCAGCTGCAATTGCAGCGGCTGCCGCTACAGCCGACGGGCCGGGAAACTACATCGTAAACGGAAACGGCTGCATGCCCGCCTGCCTGTCATCGGGGGCGACGACGGCCAGCAAGGCACTCAAACCCTGGTTCAGGTGGGCCAGGCTGGCGGCGTCCAGCTGGGCCAGGGCGCTGGGCAGCAAGCCGCGCGCTGGCTGCGGCGCGCCGGCGATCACGGCCTGCCCTTCCGCCGTCAGGGTCAGGGTGACCACGCGCTGGTCGGGCTGGTCGCGCGCCTTGCGCACATAGGACTTTTTCACCAGCGCCTCGACCAGGTTGCTGGCCGTCGTCTGGTGGATCGACATCTTGCCGGCCAGCTCGCCCATGCGCAGGCCCGGCCGCTCCAGCAATTCCTGCATCACCCACAATTGCGCGCCCGACACACCGCATTGCTTCTCGATCTGCGCCGAATGCCGCTGCGCCGCGCGCATGACGACGCGCATGTTTTGCAAGGCCATGCCCTGCGCCCTGGCTATCGCCGATACTTCCGCTTCCGCCACCATTGCCTCCAGTTATCCCGCCGGCTTCGCGCCTGCTGGCGGGCCGGAATCCGTACATGATACCTGCAATGGCGGGCGTCCCCCTACTGCCTATTGACCGGCGGGCACTTGCACTCCGGCCTGCCAAGTCTTCTCCCACACCTGTTTACCCCGCTTATCCCAGCGGCGCTCGATGCCGTGCTTCTTGCCGTGCTCATACGGCACAAGCTGCAGCAGACTGCCGTCGCTCGCCCAGACTTGCAGCAAGCCATGGCGCTGGCCATCGCGCATCGGAATGACCTTGGCGCGCACGCCGTTGTCATACCATTCCGTGACATCGCCCTGCTCGCGCCCGTGCGCGTCCTGCTGCCAGGCGATCGACGGCTTGCCATTGCGGCCCCACTTCTGCATGCTCAGCAGCTTGCCCTTGCGGTACAAGGCCTTTTGCGCCAGTTGGCCATTGTCATGGCTTTCAAACGACCAGCCATCGGCTTCGCCATCCACCCAGACCTTGCGCGCGAGCACCTTGCCATCTTCGGCAAGCGTGAGGAATTCGCCATCCTGCTTGTCATTCATAAAATGACTGCGCTGGAACAGCTTGCCATCGGCGTAAAACACTTCCTGCAAGCCATGCATCTTGCCGCCTTTCAGGAAGGCGCGGCTGCTCATCCTGCCATTCGGCCCGTACGATACGTACTCGCCATCGGCCATCTGCTTGCCGTGGTAGCTGATACGGTTCATCAGTTGGCCATTTTCATGGTAATTCTCGGAGATGCTGTCGCGCCCGTTCGCCAGCACGGTCACGCGCTGCTTGACCTGCCCGTTTGCATAGAATGACGTGCTGCCCGTCAGTACATTGCCCTGGGCATCGAGCCGCTCATCGCGGGCCAGCTGTCCATTCGGGTAATACCACTTGCGCAAGTGGAGGAAGCTGGCCTGGCTCAGATCGGGGCCGGTGGCGTAGGTTTCCAGCGCCACCGTGCCCGGTGCATCGGGGAACTCCAGCAGCACATGCCAGGCGCCCAGCGCCTCGTCGCGCACGGGCGCCGTGCGCAGCGCATACGCGGCGTGGCGCACATCGCTCGCCGCATAGTCTTCGTCCAGATAGACGCTCTTGTCCTGCGCCTGCTGTTGCCCCTGTGCCGGAGCCTGCTCCTGCGCCGCCAGCGGCACCGCCGTCATGAGCGCAGCCAGCAGCACCAGGCGCATGGTCCGTCGATATGGCCAGCCGGTCCCAATATGGATGTTAGCCACTACTTCGCCGCCACCGGCTGGCCATCCTGCCATGCCTGTTCCAGCACCAGCTTGCCGGCCTTATCCCAGTGGCGCTCGATGCCGTGCTTCTTGCCGTGTTCATACGGCACGATTTGCCGCGGGCTGCCGTCGCTGTACCAGGTTTGCAGCAAGCCGTGGCGCTGGCCTTTGACGAACGGGGTCACGCTGGCGCGCACGCCGTTGGCATGCCACTCCGTCGTATCGCCGTGGTCACGCCCCTGTGTATCTTTATGCCACGCAAAAATGGGATGGCCATTCGCTCCCCACTTTTCCAGGCTGAGCACGTTACCTTTCTGGTACAGCGTCTTGTTCGACAGTTTTCCATTGCCATGGCTTTCAAACGACCAGCCATCGGGCTGGCCGTGCACCCAGACGGTTTTGGCCAGCACCTTGCCGTCCTCGGCATACGTGACAAACTCGCCCTCGCGCTGGCCATCGACGAACTGTCCCCGTTGGAACAGCTTGCCATCGTCATAAAACGATTCCTGCACGCCATCCATCTGGCCATTGCGTTGATACGAGCGGCTGCTGACGGCCCCGTTCGCGCCATACGACACGTGCTCGCCATCGGCCATCTCGTCGCCGTGATACAAGATGCGGCTCATCAGCTGGCCATTCTCGTGATACGTTTCCGAGATGCTGTCGCGCCCGTTCGGCAGCGCCGTCACCTTCTGCTTGACCTGGCCGTTTTCAAAGTACACGCAGCCGCCGAGCAGCTCCTCGCCCTGGTCATTGAAATAGGTTTCGCGCAGCAACTGGCCATTCTCGTAGTAGGACTTGCGAAAACGCACGAACTTGACCTGGCTCAAGTCCAGGTCCGTGGTGTAGGTTTCAAAGGCCAGCACGCCCGGCGTGTCGGGAAATTCGAGGCGGATATGCCAGGCGCCCAGCGCCTCGTCGCGCACGGGCGGCGTGCGCAGCGCATACACGGCGCGGCGCTGGTTGCTTGGCATGAAATTTTCATCCAGATACATAGTCTGGTCTTCCTCCTGTAGGGTTGGCGTTGGCGCCGCCGGCGACTCCTGCGCCGCCAGCGGCAAGGCTGCGCCCAGCGCGGCGGCCAGCAGCCAGCGCATCGTTTGTTGATTTTTCATGTTGTTCCATTGTTCATGTTGCTTTGCGGCCACCATCATAAAGGCAAGCGCCCTGCGCCATGGGCACGATTGCCGCCCCATGAAAAAAGGCCGGGACGGACCTGCTGGTCCGGCTCCGGCCCGGCGGATGCGCTGGCACGCCAGACGCGCCACACCTCAGCCCACGCTATCCTTGACTGGCGACAACTGGCTCGCATGCAGGCGCGCATACGCGCCGCCCTGCTGCAGCAAATCCCCATGGCTGCCCGATTCCACCAGGCGCCCGCCCTGCATGACGACGATGCGGTCGGCGCTTTCGATGGTCGACAAACGGTGCGCGATGACGATGGTGGTGCGGTTGCGCATCAGCACTTCCAGCGCGGCCTGCACGGAACGCTCCGACTCCGTATCGAGCGCGCTGGTTGCTTCGTCGAGCAAGAGAATCGGCGCGTCCTTGTACAGGGCGCGCGCGATCGCCAGGCGCTGGCGTTGTCCGCCCGACAGGCGTGAACCGTTCTGCCCCGCCTGGGTGGAGTAGCCTTGCGGCAGTTGCATGATGAAGTCATGCGCATAGGCGGCGCGCGCCGACGCTTCGATGCGGGCCTGGTCAGGGGCCGGGTCGCCGTAGGCGATATTCGCCGCCATCGTGTCGTTGAACAAAATCACATCCTGGCTGACGAGGGCAAACTGGCGCCGCAGGGCCAGCAAGGCGTAGTCGCGCACGTCGACGCCGTCGAGCAGGATCTGGCCGCCGCTGACGTCGTAGAAGCGCGGCAGCAGGCCCAGCAAGGTCGTCTTGCCGCCGCCGGAACCGCCCACCAGGGCCACCGTCTCGCCGGCGCGAATGTCGAGCGTGATATCGCTCAAGGCCGTGGGCGCATCGGGGTCGTCGCTGTTGTAGCGGAACTGCACGTTCTGCAGCGACAAATTGCCCTGCACGGCCGCCGGGGCCACTGTGCCCGGGTCCGGTTCCAGCGGCGTGTCGATCAGGCCGAAGACGGACTCGGCAGCCGCTAGACCCCGCTGCAGCGGCTCATTGATCTTCGTCAAATTCTTGATCGGCGACTGCATGGCCATCAAGGCGCCCATGAAGGCAACGAAGGCCCCCGGCGTGATGGCGCCGCTTTGCGCGCGCAGCATGGCGAAATAGATCACGGACGACAGGGTAATACCGACGAGCATCATGATGAAGCCGGAATTCATTGCCGACGTGGCCGCGTGCTTGACGGCCAGCTGGCGGTTGCGCTTGACGACGTCGACGAAGCGCGCCTGTTCGTAATCCTGGCCGCCGAAGATTTTCACGACGCGCTGGCCGGCGATGCTTTCGTCGAGCACGGACGTCAGCTCGCCCACGGCTTGCTGCGAACTCTTGCTTAAATGGCGCATGCGGCGTCCCGCCAGGGTCACGACGATGGCCACGATGGGCATCGACGCCATGCAGAACAGGGCCAGTTTCACGTCGATGCTGAACAGCAGGATCAAATAGCCGACGGTGGCGACGGAATCGCGCACCATCACGTTGAGCACGTTCAAGCCCGCCTGCGACACCTGACTGGCGTCGAAGGCCACGCGCGACTGCGTCAAACTGGTGGTGGTGGTGTCGAAGAAGCGGCTGGGAAGGCGCATGATGGTGGCGAACATTTTTTCGCGCAAATCGGCCTGCACCCGGCTCGATAGCCAGACGGAACCGTAATCGCCGGCAAAGCTCGACACCATGCGCAGCACGGCCAGGCCCAGGATGGTGGCGGGAATCACCCACAAGTCCACCTGCCCCGCCTGTGCCGGCAAGAAACGGTCGACCCAGCCCTGCAGCATGCCCATCACGCCGGACGCGGGCGCGACCTGCGTGCTGGCCGTCGTACGCATGGCGTCGACGACGTTTTGCAACTGGCGGATTAACAACACATCGGTGGCGGACGCCACGCCCACGGCCAGCAAGGTGGCGGCAACGATGGCGCCATAGCGGCGAAACTGGCCGGCCAGGCGGAAAAACAGGAGGCGACTTTGCTGCATGCAGGTGAGAAAAGTGAGGGTAAAGCGTGATTCTAACCGCTGCCAGACTTACCTAGAGGAAAGTCGCACCTTGCCGGTGCAGAACCGGCAAGGGAACAACACGGACGATCAGCTCTTCGCCACTTTCCACGCGGCCGCGCCGGCCTTGCAGACCTTCAGCTTGAGCGTCTGTTCCTGGCCCTTGGCGCTCAAGGCTACCTGCACCTTGCGGCACGTTTGCGCATCCGTTTTTTCCGTGTCGCTGGCCGTGATTTCGGCGGCGATGCGCACGGAATTGCGCAAGCCTTCATTACTCCATTGCACGGTTTCGCCATCCTTCTTGTCATTGAGCACGTCGGTGACGGCCTTGACGAAGACGGGCTTGTCGTTCTTGTTCAGGTAAGCCATCGGCGTATCGGCCAGGAAACCCAGGCCGACGGCGGAGGCGGAAGCGCTGAAGACGACGCTGCCGAAGATCAGGGCGGACAGCAAGGTGGCGGGACGAATACGCATGAAAAACTCCTAGTAAAAGTAAAAATCGGAACCGCCGGGGCGGCCCTTAGCCGGGATCCGCCGGCGAAATACCCACGGTCAGCAAGGCATCGATGCTGGGCACGAAATAGATCGCCGACGACAGCGCCGTGGAAAAATCCAGCAGCCTGTCCGTCTTGGTGACGCCATCATAGCCTACACCGTACATTTGCCGCAGCATGCCCATGGTCACCGTGATGTCCTTGCAAAAACCGACAAACATGACACCCGCCTCGCTGGCATTGGCGTAATTGGCATTGCGGCGCACGATATCGACTTCCTCGCCATCGCGGATGAACTGATTGCGGCCCACGTGGGAATCGACGGGCAGCGGCGACAATTCATGGCTGCCTGCCTTGGTGCGGCCCCACACCTGCTCCGCCGCGTGCACGGGCAAGGCGCGCAGGCGTTCCACGTCCATGCGCCATTTCTGCAGCAGCACGGTCGAGCCGCCCGCACCCGCCTCGCCGTCCGGAATGATGGCCACGCCGTTGGCACGAAACGGATTCGGATTGGCGACGCCGTCGGCAAAGCCGTCGAAGGTCACGTTATTGTGATACGGAAAACACACCTGCTCGCTGGCCAGCTCTGCAAACGGACTCAGCAAAGTGAGCGTCATGCGCATGCTGTCGTACAGGTTGGCCGCGTTCGACTGCGTGATCCAGACCCAGAAATCGTGCTGGGTGGCCGGCGCCGTCTTGCCGTTGGCGCCCACCAGGTCGTGCGCGAACGACGCCATATTGTCCGGCACGCAGCCGGGGCAAGCGGCGCGCCACAGCTCGGGCTTGAATCCCAGCACCACATTGGCCGTGCCGCCCGTCAACTGATGGTGGCGGTTCAGGGTGGGATCGAGGATACCCGTGACTTCGGATTCCCACAGCTTGCCCAGCAGCTTGAACAACTGCCGCATATCGACGCCGGCCTTCACATTGAACTGCAAATGCACTTCGTCGCGCGCGACGACAGACAGCATGCTTTGTGGGATTGCCATCAAATGTTCCTTTTTTACTTTCTGTGTGGATATTAAACCAGAACTGCCGAACGACAGTTTCATTTCGACAACATGCGGTGGCCGCAGCCATACCGCCTCCATGAATTGGACGATAATGCAATGACGTAGAGCAAGAATCAAAGAATGGATACCAATGAAATTGTATGAAAAGCTCGTCAGCGAGATCGAGCAACTGGTGGCCAAGGGTGTGCTCTTGCCCGGCGAACGCATTCCCTCCGTGCGCCAGACCAGCCAGCAGCACAAGCTGAGCATCACCACGGTGCTGCGCGCCTACGTCAAGCTGGAAAGCATGGGCGTGATCGAAAGCCGGCCCCAGTCCGGCTACTTCGTGCGCCCGCGCGCCGGCGACGTACAGACCGCCGACCTGTGCATGCAGGCCTCCCAGCCCAGTCCCGTTCCGGCGGAAGTGCACGTCAGCCGCCTGGTGCTGTCGACATTGCGCTCGATTGGCTTGCACGATGCCATCCCGCTGGGCTCGCCCTACCCCGACCCGTCGCTGTTTCCCTGGGAACGCATCAACCAGTATGCGGGTGCCGTGGCGCGCCGCAACCGCGTGTGGAACATGACGGACGACCTGCCGCCGGGCAACCCGCAGCTGATCCGCGAAATCGCCCGCCGCTACATGGAAAACGGTCTGGCCGTCGATCCCGATGAAATCATCGTCACCGTGGGCGCCACGGAAGCGATCAACCTGTGCCTGCAAGCCGTGGCCAAGCCGGGCGATACCATCGCCGTCGAGTCGCCCACCTTCTATGCCATGCTGATGGCCGTCGAACGGCTGGGCATGAAGGTGGTGGAAGTGTCCACCGATCCGTACGACGGCATCAGCATCGAAGCGCTGGCCGACATCATGGCCCGGCAACCGATCGCCGCCGTCATGGTGATGCCGAACTTCCAGAATCCGCTGGGCTTCCAGATGTCCGACCAGCGCAAGCGCGCCCTGGTCCAGCTGCTGGAGCAGCACGACGTGCCCGCCATCGAAAACGGCGTCTACAACGAACTGTATTACGGCGACGCCCACCCGTCCTCGCTCAAGTCGTACGACCGCAAGGGCATGGTGCTGCACTGTTCCTCGTTTTCCAAGAGCCTCAGTTCCGCGCAGCGCGTGGGCTGGGCCCTGGCTGGGCGCTACCGGGGCAAGGTCGAGGAACTCAAATTCCTCAACACCCTGGCCACATCGTCGTTTCCGCAGCTGGCCATCGCCGAATACCTGCAAAACGATGGCTACGAACAGCATCTGCGCCGCACCCGCAAGGCCTATGCCCAGCAAGCGCGCATCATGGCTGCCGCCGTGCAGCGCTTCTTTCCTGCTGGCACGAAAATCTCGCACCCGCAGGGCGGCTACGTGCTGTGGGTGGAATTGCCCGGCGGCATAGACTCCATGCAGCTGTACCGGCGCGCGCTGGAATGCAAGATCACGGTGGGTCCGGGGCGCATGTTTTCCGTCAGCCAGGCCTACAAGCATTGCATCCGCCTCAACTACAGCTATCCGTGGAGTGTGGGCGTCGAGCAAGCCATTATCCTGCTCGGCAAACTGATCACCGAATTCCTGTAGATCACTCACCCGCCCACCAGCGACATGCGCACGGTGGGATACTGCTTGCGCCCGCCAAGCTGGGCCAGTGCACCGCGCACTTCCGAATAGCGGTCGCCACGCCGCTGCCAGTGCTGGCGCAGCAGGGTTTCCAGTTCTTGCCCGGAGTCAAGCCGGGGCCGCAGGTCGAGGCCGTCCTGGGCGAACAAACAAGTAAACAGCTTGCCGTCCGACGACACGCGCACCCTGCTGCAGTTGCCGCAGAACGGCTGCGACACGCTGGAAATAAAACCCACTTCGCCGCCGCCATCGAGGTAACGGTAGCGGCTGGCCGTCTCGTGCAGGACAGGCTTGCCTTCGCCCAGCGACACGAGGGGGAATTCGGCGGCGATCAGCGCGCGCGCCGCGTCAGACGTGACGACGTGCGTGCGCGACCAGGCGCCGATGCCGCCCACGTCCATGAATTCGATCAGGCGTAGGATCACGCCCGTGTGGCGGAAGCGGCGCGCCAGCGGCACGATCTGGCTGTCGTTGACGCCTTTCTGCACGACCATGTTGACCTTCACGGGGCTCAATCCCACGGCTTGCGCTACCTCGATCCCGTGCAGCACTTTCTCGACAGGAAAGTCGACGCCATTCATGCGCTGGAAAATACCGTTGTCCAGACTGTCGAGACTGACGGTGACCCGGTCCAGGCCAGCATCCTTCAGCGAACGCGCCTTGGCCGCCAGCAAGCTGCCATTCGTCGTCAGGGCGATGCTCACGGCGCGCCCGTCCGGCGTGGTGAGCCGCGCCAGCGACTCGATCAGTTGCTCCAGGTTCTTGCGCAGCAGCGGCTCGCCGCCCGTGATGCGGATTTTATTCACGCCGAGGCGCACGAAGGCGCGCGCCATCGTTTCGATCTGCGCGAAGGACAGGCGCTCGCTGGAGGGAAGAAACGGATAATCGCTCGGGTACAGCTCGGCCGGCATGCAATAGGTGCAGCGGAAATTGCACTGGTCGATGACGGAAATGCGCAAGTCCGTCAGGGGGCGGCCCAGCATGTCCACGCACGGCTCACTATGGTCTGGCTGCGGATACCTGATGGTGTTCATTGTGCTTCCCCTTGATGTGCGTTCGTCTGGAAGTAGCATAGGACGAAAGCAGGCACTCAAGGAGGTACAGTCCGGCGCCAGGCGATAGAGTACAGATTCGGCTTTACTCTCCTGGTGGCGCGAACATGCTGGCGCACAGCTCGGCGCCCGCCGTACTCAGCGAAGCGCTGCCGCCGCCACCCTCCGCCGTGGCAACGGTCACCAGTCCCGCGCTGGACAGCGCATTGAGCTGGCGCAGCAAAGTGCTCATCTGTACTCCTGCCCGCTTGGCCAGCTTGGCCAGCGACCACGGTTTTTCCGACGCCTCCTGCCGCGCTTGCCACAGCAGCGCCAGCAGGGCTATCAGTGCCGCGTCGACTCCCACTTCCTTGTCTTCCTTGTGCATGTTTTTCTCCTTGTCCACATCATAAATCACGGCCGGCGCCGGCGCGACCGGCATCGTCGTCTTGCCATCTGTACTCTGTTTTTTTAGCCGGAACTGTGCGCCTATGGGGCTGTCCGCCGCCCCTACCATGTGATTGTCCCATCGCATATCACCAGGAGAGTCATCATGAGCAAGCCAAAGTCCGACGCGCGCATCGCGCCCTACACCCATGCCGCGGCCGGTTGGGGTGCCCTCAAGTACGTGGCCATCAATCTGTTCAAGGAAAAAGTCAGCGCGGGCAATTACCGCTCGCTGTTCGAGCAAAACCAGCCCGATGGTTTCGACTGTCCCGGCTGCGCCTGGCCCGACCGCGAACACGCGTCGACGTTTGAATTCTGCGAAAACGGCGTCAAGGCCGTGGCCGCCGAATCGACGAGCAAGCGCGTGCGCCCCGAGTTTTTCCAGGAGCACACGGTCACCGAACTGATGGGGCAGTCAGACTATGATCTGGAGCAACATGGCCGTTTGACGGACCCCATGGTGTACGACGCCGCCAGCGACAAATACCAGGCCATTTCCTGGGACGACGCGTTCGCCCTCGTGGCGCACCACCTGCACGCGCTGGACGACCCGAACCAGGCCGCCTTCTACACATCGGGGCGCGCCAGCAACGAAGCGGCCTTCCTGTACCAGCTGTTCGTGCGCGCCTACGGCACCAACAATTTTCCTGATTGCTCCAACCTGTGCCACGAAGCGACGAGCCGTGGCTTGCCGGAAACGGTGGGCATCGGCAAGGGCACGGTGCTGCTCGACGACTTCGAGCATGCGGACACCCTGCTGCTGTTCGGCCAGAATCCGGCCACCAACCATCCGCGCATGCTGGGCGAACTGCGCGAAGCATCGCGCCGTGGCGCCACCATTGTTTCCATCAACCCATTGCACGAACGGGGCCTGGAGCGCTTCACGAGTCCGCAGCATCCGCTGGAAATGCTGACGGGCGGCAGCACGAACATCTGCTCGCTGTTCATCTGCCCGACCCTGGGTGGCGACTTCGCGCTGATCAAGGCCATGGCCAAGCGCGTCGTCGAGCTCGATGACGAGGCCATCGCCCACGGCCAGGAGCGCGTGCTCGACTGCGCCTTCATCGCCGAACACACGACGGGCCTCGACGCGTTCGCGGCCGACCTGCGCGCGGAAAGCTGGGATTTGCTGCTGGCCGAATCGGGCGTGGCGCGCGACAAGATCGAAGAGCTCACGCAGATCTATGTGAAAGGCAAGGCCGTCATCGCCACCTGGGGCATGGGCGTGACGCAGCACAAGAACTCGCTGGCCACCGTGCAAATCCTGTCGAACTTGATGATGATGCGCGGCAATATCGGCAAGCGCGGCGCGGGCCTGTGTCCCGTGCGCGGCCACTCGAACGTGCAGGGCGACCGCACCATGGGCATCGAGGAACAGCCGACCAAGGAATTCCTCGACCGCCTGGGCCTCGTCTTCAACTTCGAGCCGCCGCGCCACCACGGCTACGACGCCGTCGGCACCATCGCGGCCATGCTGGAAAAGAAAGTCAAAGTATTTGTGGCGCTCGGCGGCAACTTCTCGATGGCCACGCCGGACACGCCGCGCACGTGGGGCGCGCTGCGCTCGTGCGACCTGACCGTGCACATCGCCACCAAGCTCAACCGCAGCCACCTCGTGCATGGCAAGGATGCGCTGATCCTGCCCACCCTGGGCCGCACGGAGATCGACGTGCAGGAAGGCGTGGCGCAAGGCGTGACGGTGGAAGACTCGATGAGCATGGTGCACATCTCGTTCGGCATGAACCAGCCCGCCTCGCCCAATCTGCGTTCGGAAATCGCCATCGTGGCCGGCATGGCGCAAGCGACCGTGGGCAGCGAAAAGATCGACTGGCTGCGCTATGCCGGCAACTATGCGCTGCTGCGCGACTCCATCGAGCAAGTATTCGATGACTTTTTCGACTACAACTTGCGCATAGCCAAGCCGGGCGGTTTCCACCTGAAAATCGCCTCGCGCGAACGGGTATGGAAGACGGACAGCGGCAAGGCGCAATTCATCGTCAACGCCGTGGAACTGGACACGCCGATCCACCGTGCGCGCCAGCAATATGGCGAGCGCCTGATGGTGCTGATGACCACGCGTTCGCACGACCAGTACAACACGACGATCTACGCCATGGACGATCGCTACCGCGGCGTGTTCGGCCAGCGCCGCGTGGTCTTCATCAACAAGGACGACCTGGCCATGCTGGGCTTTGCGGCCGGCGACTGGGTCGACCTGATCGGCGTGTGGCATGACGGCATCGAACGCCGCGCCGACCGCTTCCTGCTGGTCGAGTACGACATCCCGCGCGGCTGCATCGGCGCCTACTACCCGGAAACCAATCCGCTGGTGCCGCTCGACAGCGTGGGCGAAGGTTCGCGCACGCCGACCTTCAAATCCATCCCCGTGCTGCTGTCGCCTTCGGCCGCCCTCAGCTGATCAGGAGAACGCCATGTTCGGTTTCGATACCCTGGACCTGTCGCGCGCGCAATTTGCGATGACGGCCATCTTCCACATCCTGTGGCCCATATTGACGATCAGCCTGTCGCTGTTCCTGTTCGTTGTCGAGGCGCTGTGGCTGCGCACCAGCGACCCCGTCTACTATCGCCACGCGCGCTTCTGGAGCAAGCTGCTGGTGCTGAACTTTGCCGTCGGCGTCGTCAGCGGCATTCCCCTGGAATTCCAGTTCGGCACCAACTGGGCGCCGTTCTCGCACCACTCGGGCCAGTTCATCGGCAACATCCTCGGCTTCGAGGGCGCCATGGCCTTTATGCTGGAAGCGGGCTTCATCGGCGTCATGATGTTCGGCTGGGGCCGCGTACCGAAAGGCGTGCACCTGTTTGCCACCGGCATGGTGGCGCTCGGCTCCAGCATTTCCTCGTTCTGGATCATGGTCGCCAATTCCTGGATGCAGACGCCGGCCGGCGTGCGCGTGGTCGACGGCAAGATCATCGTCACCGATTACGTGGCCGCCATCTTCAATCCCGACATGGCCTGGGCCGTGGGCCACATGTGGGTGGCCGCCGTGGAAACGGGCTTGTTCGTCATCGCCGGTATTTCCGCCTGGTATATGTTCAAGCGCCGCGAACCGGCCTTCTTCGCCCGCTCGTTCAAGCTGGCGCTGATGCTGCTGCTCATCATCGCGCCGTTGCAGGTCTGGCTCGGCGATTCGAGCGGCGTCGATGTTTTCAAGACCCAGCCCGCCAAGGGTGCGGCCATCGAAGGCCACTGGCACACGAACCGCGATGGTGAAGGCGCGGCCTGGTCCTTGCTGGCCTGGCCCAACCAGCTTGAACAAAAGAATGACTGGTCGATCGAAGTGCCCGGCATGCTCAGCGTGATCGCCACGCATAGCGCCACGGGCAAGATCACGGGCCTGGCCGACATCGCCCGCGAAGACCAGCCGCCCATGCTGCCGCTGCTGTACTACGCGTTTCGCGCCATGGCCGGCATCGGCATGTGGTTCGTGCTGCTGTCGTTCTGGACCTTCGTGGTCTGGCGCAAGGCGGGCGGACGGGTGGAAGAGTTCGTACGCAACCGAAAGCTGCTGCTGGCCTGGGTGCTGACAATACCGCTGCCCTACATCGCCGTCGAGTGCGGCTGGATCGTGCGCGAAGTGGGACGCCAGCCGTGGGTCGTGTACGGCCTGCTGCGCACGCGCGACGCCGTCTCCGACGTGGCGGCCCATGCCGTGGCCGGCAGCATGCTGATGTTCTTCGTGTTTTACATCGTGCTGTTCGTCACTTTCTTTGTGTTTGCCAAGAAATGGCTGCAACAAGGCCCGGACGTGGCACTGCCGCTGCCGGACGCTGCCCATGCCGTGGGCTACTGAAATGCGCCGCTACCAATCAAGGAGTTTGTAATGGATATCAATTCGCATGCCATGCTGGGCAATGCCTGGTTCGGCCTGATCGGCCTGATGCTGATCTTTTACGTGGTCACGGACGGTTTCGACCTGGGCGTGGGTATCCTCAGCCTGTTCACCCGCCGCGAGCAGGAACGCAACCTGATCTTCCAGTCTATCGAGCACGTGTGGGACGCCAACGAGACCTGGCTGGTCGTAGTGGGCGGCGCCCTGTTCGGCGCCTTCCCCAGCGCCTACGCCACCTTGCTGGAACAGCTGTACATTCCCATCATGCTGCTGATCGCCAGCCTGATCATGCGCGGTGCCTCGATCGAGTTCCGCCATGCGGCCGGCAACAAGCGCCTGTGGGACGTGATCTTCGGCGTGGGCAGCCTGCTGGCCGCCGTGGCGCAAGGCGTGGTGCTGGGCGAGGTCATCACGGGCTTGCAGCCGGGCTGGCTGAGCGGCATCTTCACGGCCTGCACGGCGCTGGGCGTGGTGGCCGGCTATTGCCTGCTGGGCAGCACTTACCTGATCAAGAAGACGGGCGGCCAGCTGGAAGCGGCGGCGCGCCGCTATGCGACGGCCAGCGTGCTGGCGACTGTCGCGGCCGCCATCGTGCTGTCGGCCGGCACCATGGTCTTCAGTGCCATCGGCCACGACCGCTGGGCGCAGCCGGGCGTATTCGGCGTGCTGCTGGCCCTGGCCGCCATCGCCGCCAGCGCTTTTATTTACATCCTGTGGGCCGTGCACGTGAACGGCGTGCGCGGCCCGTTCCGCGGCGCCATCGTGCTGTTCCTGGCCTCGTTCGCGGGCCTGGCCATCAGCTTTTTCCCCGACCTCGTACCGGGCAAGCTGAGCATCGCGGCGGCCGCCTCGGATGAGCCGACCCTGATCTTCATGCTCATCGGCATGGGTGCCATGCTGCCGATCATGATCGGCTACAACCTGTTCCAATACTACGTCTTCGAGGGCAAAGTCGTGCCCCGGAAACATTAACCGGCATCACGGCATGCGTCTTCCATCATGATTATCCGCCCCACCACCAACTGGTTTCGCATGCTGTTCGTATGGGATGGCTCGGTGCTGCAAGCCATCATCCCGCAATTGCTGCTGATGCTGGTCGTCAGTTCGCTGGCCTTGCTGACGGATGGCCGTATCTTCGGCGTCAAGATTCCGCTCGATACGGCGCCATTTCCCATGGTCGGCATCAGCCTGGCGATCTTTCTCGGCTTTCGCAACAACGCCAGCTATGCGCGCTTTGTCGAGGCGCGGCATATCTGGGGGCAATTGCTGATCGCCGCACGGGCCCTGGCTTCGCAGGCGATCACGTATCTGCCGCAGGAAACGAGCGGCCTGGACCGCGAGTTGCTGCTGCGCCGCCTGACCGCCTTCGTCTACGCGCTCAAGCACCAGCTGCGCCAGACAGATCCGCAGCAAGACCTGGCGCGCTACCTGCCGGCCGAGGAAGTGCAGCGCTTGCAAGGTATCCACTTCAAACCCGTCGCCGTGCTGCATGCGGTACGGGCCATGCTGTACGACGCCGTGCGGCGCCAGCCGGGCCAGACGCAGCTGCTGTGGATGCTCGACACGCAGCTCAACGACCTGGCCGCCACCGTGGCCGGCTGCGAGCGCATCAAGAACACGCCGATTCCATATCCGTATGGCGTGCTGGTGCACCGCACCGTCTACATGTACTGTTTTTTACTGCCGCTGGGCCTGGTGGACGCCATCGGCGTGGCCACGCCCCTCATTTCCGTCTTTGTTGCCTACACCCTGTTTGCGCTGGAAGCCATCGCGCAACAGATCGCCGAACCGTTCGGCCTGGCGCCCAACTGCCTGGCCCTGAACGCCATGATGCGGGAAACAGAACGCTCGCTGCTGGAATTGAACGGCGACCCGCTGCCGCCATCGATCCAGCCCTGCCCGCGCTATCAAATCAATTAACGGGAGAACAGCATGGACTTTGATACCACTACCACCGAACGCGACGGTTTCCTGGAAGTTCCCATGGTGCGCCACCAGGCCGGTGTGGCCACGGCGGGCCACGACATGGTGGCCGAGGAGTATCCCGTAGCCCTCGTCTACAACGGCATCGCCCACGCGGTGATGATGGCTACGCCGCGCGACCTCGAGGAATTCGCCGTCGGCTTTACCTTGACGGAGGGCATCGTCGGCAGCGTACGCGACATCTACGACCTCGACGTGTGCTGCGGCGAGGACAGCGCGGAAGTGCGGCTGACCATTGCCCAGCCGGATTTGATGCGGCTCAAGGGCCGCCGCCGCGCGATGTCCGGGCGCACCGGTTGCGGCGTGTGCGGCATCGAAAGCCTGGCCCTGCTGGACCTGGTGCCGGAAAAGATCACGCGTCCCCTACCGCCGCTGGTCGCCAGCAGCGCCATCCTCGGCCGCGCCGCGCGCGAACTGCTGCCCTACCAGGAGCTGATGCACAAGACGGGCGGCGTGCATGCCGCCGCCTGGTGCACGGCCGAGGGCGCCATCGTGAAAGTGTTCGAGGATGTGGGCCGGCATAACGGCCTGGATAAACTGATCGGCTACCTGGCCCTGCACCGCATCGCCATGCACGACGGCTTCGTCTTCCTGTCGAGCCGCGCCAGCTATGAACTGGTGCGCAAGTCGGCGCGCATGCATATCGGGCTCGTCGCCACCATCTCGGCGCCCACCTCGCTGGCCATCCGCATCGCGCGCCAGGCCGGCATGCAACTGGCCAGCTTTTGCCGCCGCGACGGTTTTGTCGATTACACGGCAGACGAGGTGCCACCGGTGGGCTGAACATTGGCAAGCCCGCACGGCTGCCGCATAATGCGGGCATGTTCAAACTGACTTTTCTCGGCACCTCTTCCGGCGTGCCCACGCGCTACCGCAACGTCACGTCGCTGGCCCTGCAAACCACGCACAACCGCGACTGGTGGATGATCGATTGCGGCGAAGCGACGCAGCACCGGCTGCAGCGCATCCCCCTGTCCGTGCACGACCTGGTCGGCATCTGCATCACCCACGTGCATGGCGACCACAGCTACGGTCTGCCGGGCCTGCTGGCCAGCGCCTCGATGACGGGACGCAAGAGGCCCCTGCTGCTGATCGCCCCGGCCGCCATCAAGGCCTGGATCGATGCCACCTTGCTGCACACGGAACTGTTTTTGACGTACCCGCTGATCCATATCGACGTGGACAGCGCGCAAGTCGTGCATGAAGCAGCGGGCTTGACCATCGAGCGCCACGCGCTGTCGCACCGGGCGCCAAGCGTTGGCTACCGTTTTGCGCTGGAAACAAGCAGGTGGAAGCTGGACAAGCCGGCCCTGCTGGCGGCCGGCGTACCGCCCGGTCCCGCCTGGGGACTCTTGCAGGCGGGCCAGGATGCGACACTCGACGATGGTACGGTACTAGCGGCCGGCGCTTTCCGCCAGACGGAAACGCAGCGCGCCACGGTGGTGATCGGCGGCGACAACGACACGCCGTCGTTGCTGACGGACGCCTGCGCCGGCGCGCAACTGCTCGTGCATGAAGCCACCTACACGGAAGCGATGCTGCAGAAAGTGGGTCCCGGCCCCACGCACAGTTCCGTGCAGCGCGTGGCGCAGTTCGCCGAAGCGGTGCGCTTGCCAAACCTGATCCTCACCCACTTCAGCGCCCGCTATCACCATGCGGAAGGCATGGCCGAGCTGGAAGCGGAGGCCCGGCTGCATTACTCGGGCGAACTATTCCTCGCACGCGATTTCGACAGCTATGAACTCGATGCGGCCGGTGTGCTGAGCAAGCTGCCGGCAAAGAAATCTAGTGGGGATTGACGCCATATTGGGCCGCATATTCGGCCGCCAGTGCGCGCGCCGCTTGCTGCTGTGAGGGCGTAAGGATTTCCAGCAACTGGTCGCGGTTCTTGATCGATTGCGTACTGCCCGCCTCGGCCGGCATGGCGATCCACGCGTACGCTTGCACATAATCAAGTTCCACGCCCTGCCCTTGCGCGTACAGCAAGCCGTATTCATTCTGCGCCGACAGGGAACCGGCTTCGGCCGCCTGCTTGTACCAGAACGCCGCCTCGGCATAGTCTTGCGGTACGCCATCGCCCTTGCGGTACGCCTGCGCCAGGTTGAATTGCGACTGGCCATCGCCCGCCTCGGCCGCCTGGCGTCCGTAAGCCAGCGATTGCGCCATGTCTTGCGCGACGCCATCACCGCTCGCATACATCAGGGCGAGGTTGGCCAGCGACGGCGGAAAACCCGCTTGCGCGGCGGCCGTGAACAATTCCACCGCTTTCGGCAAGTCTTGCGTCACGCCATGCCCCTGGTAATACAAGCTGGCCAGTAAATGCTGGCCGGCCGGGTCGCCAGTGCGCGCGGCCGCGTCGAATTGCCTGAACGCCTCGGCGTGGTTATCGTCGTTATAAGCGAGGATGCCCGCTTCATTCAAAGATTCGGGAGAGGATGTCATCAGAATTCCTTATTCGGGGATTTTTTGGCATTGTACACAGCACTGTTCCGCGCAGAATGCACGATAGGGAATGGTGTGGCGCGTTGCCCAAATCATGCGTTATGATCATTCTCCGCATGATGCAATCTAGCCATTGCGCCCAATTGCCTGCCCAAGAATATCGCCATGAAACTGATTGCTCTGCTTTTATCCCTGATTTCCACCTCGGCTTATTGCGGCACCTTGCACCTGGACAAAGCCGCGACAGGCAAAGTACGGCAAGCCACGGATATCCGCTATGCGAATCACGATGAAAAACAGACCTACCAGCTGAAAATCGGCAAGCAGTGGATCAATGGCAGTTGCAGCAGCAGTGGCACGGGCAATTTGCACGCGCTGCTGCTGGACATGAATTTCGACGGCCAGGCCGACCTGTGGGTCACCGGCTACACGGATAGCCAGGGGCGCATCCGCTGTTCCGATGTGTGGCTGTGGGATTCGCCGGCGAAGCAATACCGTTTCAACAAACCACTATCAGCCATTCCGAATCTGGATATCAGCATGGCCGATCGAGCAATCAAAGGCGGCATCCCCAATTGCGGCTGCGCGGCACAATGTTTTTATGAAGACAGCTATAAGTGGCGGGCTGACAAATTAATCGCCACCGCCCGGCGCGAACAGGATTGCGAACGCTACCGTGAATATCGCTTGAATGAAAAAAACGACTTGATCATCGTCAAGGATGAAATCATCGATAGCGGTAATCCTGGCCAGCAAGCCATCGAAAAGAGAAATGTAGTTGACTGGCAGCGCCATGCGCACATCATGCGCAAATCCTGGGAGTGATATTTACCCCCAATCCGACACCATCGAACAACACATATGACGACACATCCAGCATCGATTACTTTTCATGCCGCCAAAGCCGAAGACACGCCGGCCTTCATCGAATTGCGCGGCAAGACGCGGCAAAATGCCATCCCAAAAGAACGTCTGGCGGAAGTCGGTATCACGGCCGATTCCTGGGCGGAAATGATGCGTTCGGGCAGCCTGCCTGGCCAGGTCTGCCATCACGACGGCCAACTGGTCGGCTACTGCTTTGGCGAGCGCGACACAGGCGAAATCATCGTCCTGGCCCTGCTGCCGGCATTCGAAGGCTTAGGCATCGGCAAGACCTTGCTGGAACTGGTGATGATGGAGCTGCGGGCGCAAGACCATCAGCGGCTGTTCCTCGGCTGCTCCAGCGATCCCGCCTCGCGCTCCTTCGGCTTTTATCGCTACCTGGGCTGGACGGCGACGGGCGATACGGACAAATATGGCGACGATGTGCTGGAGTTTCGCTTTACGGCCTAGGCGATCAAGCGGTTGGCATCCCACACGCACATCAACTGCGTGATGGCAGCGTCAAACACGGCGTAGCCAACGCCATCGCGGGCCTGAATCGACACGCCCGATAAAAAGCTGTCGAAGACGGACGCCAGCGCCGCTGCATCCGTATCTGCGGGCAATTCGCCGCTGGCCATGCCCCGCTCCACGCAGCGCACAAAGCCGGCGCGCGTACGGGCGCGCGAAGCCGTCAGCGGTGCAGCCACGGCCGCATGCTCGGCCGTCGGCGCGCTCATGCAGCCAAGCGCCACCATGCAGCCGGGCGGATGTCCCGCATCGGACTGCATGCGGGCCGACTGGCGCAAGGCCTGCTCAATGGCCGCGCGCGGCGCCAGGCCACCGTCCCACAGGCATTCCGTCACGCGTGCAAACGTGTCCAGATAGCATTGCGCCGCCTCGCGGAACAACGCTTCCTTCGAACCGAACGCGGCATAAAAGCTGGGCGCGGAAATGCCGCCGCCCAGACTCGCCTTGAGCTGGCTCAAGGACGTCGATTCATACCCCTGCTGCCAGAATAAAAACATGGCCTGTTCGACCGCTGCCTGCCGGTCGAACGTACGCGGCCGTCCCATTTGCGCCATCCATCGCTCCTTCTCATCTGCTTATACGCTACTTACATACTACTCGATACAGAAGTCATTGACAACGCGGCGCGCCATCGCCTATATTTATACTGATCGATACATATATACCGCTATAACGGTCGTGGGATTTCTGCGCCCGATTACTTGACAAGGATGTTTGCCGTGAATCACGCCACGCTCACTACCGGAACCAGCCCAGTGCTGGCCGACCGCCTCCCCGTTGCCGGCCTGCTGGCCCTGGCCATGACGGGTTTTATCTGCATCGTTACTGAAACCTTGCCCGCCGGCTTGCTGCCGCAGATCAGCGCGGGGCTCGACATCAGCGCCGCGCTGGCCGGGCAAATGGTCACGGCCTACGCGCTCGGCTCCCTGCTGGCGGCCATTCCGCTCACCATCGCCACGCGCGGCTGGCGCCGCCGCAACGTGCTGCTGCTGACCATCATCGGCTTTCTCGTGTTCAATACCGTCACGGCCTTGTCGTCGCACTACTGGCTGACTCTGGCGGCCCGCTTCTTTGCCGGCATGGCGGCCGGGCTGGCGTGGAGCTTGCTCGCCGGCTACGCGCGTCGCATGGTGGCGCCGCATCAGCAAGGCCGTGCCCTGGCGCTGGCCATGGTGGGCGCCCCCGTCGCCCTGTCCCTGGGCGTGCCGCTGGGCACTTTGCTCGGCTCGCTCGTCGGCTGGCGCGCCGCGTTCTGGATCATTTCTGCACTGACATTGATCCTGATCGCCTGGGTGCTGGCGAAGGTGCCCGACTACCCGGGCCAGTCCGTCCATGAACGCCTGCCCCTGCGCCGCGTCTTCACGACGCCGGGCGTGCGCCCCGTGCTGGCCGTCGTCATCGCCTGGATGCTGGCCCACAACATTCTCTACACCTACATCGCCCCGTTCGTCGCGCCGGCCGGATTGACGCGGCGAATCGACCTGGTGCTGCTCGTCTTCGGCGCCGCCGCCATGGCCGGCATCTGGATCACGGGCAAGCTGGTCGAGCGCCACCTGCGCGCCACCGTGCTGGCCAGCCTGGCCGTGTTCGCCGCGACAGCCCTCGTGCTGGGTGTCGCGTCGCACATCCCCTTTGTAATCTACCTGGGCATGGCCGTCTGGGGCCTGAGCTTTGGCGGCGCGGCCACCCTGCTGCAAACGGCACTGGCCGACACGGCCGGCAGCGGTGCCGACGTGGCCTTGTCGATGAATGTCGTGGCGTGGAATGGCGCGATTGCGGCCGCGGGCGTGGTGGGCGGCGCCCTGCTGGAAACCTGGGGCGCGGACGCTTTCCCATGGGCGATGGTAAGCTTGCTGCTGCTGGCATTCGTGATCGCCTGGTCGGCCCGCGCGCACGGCTTCCGGCCGGGACGGCGCAGCGGCGGCGCGCCCGTGACCGGGCATTGAAACGGTGCTTTCAACTCGCCGCCGGCACGTCCAGAATGCGGGGCACGTGGCCCGTGTGCGCAAGGAAATCGACGAAGGCGGCATGCGACAGCGCCACCGTGGCCGTGTTGCGCAGCGGGTGGGCTTGCACTGAATCAGCATCCCACACGGCCTGGTCCAGCAGCAGTTCCACCGCCTGCACGCTGTCGTGTATCAGCGCAAACAGACTGACGGCCCCAGGCGTGATGCCCAGGTGCTGCAGCAGGCGTTCGGGCGAAGCCATGCTCAGCTTGCTCGACGGCAGCAAACGTCCCAGCGCCGCCAGGTCGATGCGCTTGTCGAAAGGCACGATGACGAGAAAATGCCGGCGCCCTTTCTCGTCGCGCACGAACAGGTTTTTCACCATCAAGCCGGACATGGCCGGCACATGGATGAGCGCTTGGGCGATCGTGTACACGGCTGGATGCTCGACGAATGGGCAATCGCCGGCATGGCTTTCCAGCCAGCGGGACAGGGTTGCTTGCATGGGTATTTCCTCGGCGCGGATGCGATGAGGAATTGTAGCGGGTCAATGCGTGGTGGGGGTTGCCATCACGGCTTATGCTCTTGCTCTTTGTCGGCCTTGTCGGCAGCCGCCAGCCCCCAGTCATTCCAGCCTTCCCCAAACAGTTCGATTGGGTGCTGCGTGCGCTCGGAACCATTGCCACAACGCATGGCGTCCGGCGGGCAATACTTGTCGCAGCCCCAGCAGATGCGTTCGGGGTTCTTGGGGTTCAGGGGAAAGGGCTTGGCCATGGGGGGACGCAGTCGGTTGAAGTCTCCTTGTTGACTCTAGACCTGGCGCGTGAGGCGGTCAAACGAATTCCAGTGAGGAATTTGTCCGAGGTCAATTCTATGCAGATGGCTCGTGTGGCTGAAAGACACAATACCCTTCCAGCACGATACGCGCCACATTGACACTACCGTCGGCGGCCGGCTGCTCCTTGAGTTCGTCCAGCGCATACACCATCGTCACCATGGCGCCAGGCACGAACAGCTTGGTGTCATGCTTGCGGTGCGTGTAGATGCTCTCGTCGCATGTCGAACCATCCGCCAGGCGCAAGGTAAAACTGTTGACTTGATCGCCACGCCGGCTATCCTGGCCCGCGAAATACGTGCGCTCGATCCTGCCCGTCACCGTTTGCGTCTGGATGCGCCCGGCTTTGATGCTTTCCCACCACTCGTCCGAAGCGAACAGGCCTTGGCTGCCTTTCAGGCCCATGCGGGGCCTGGAACTGTCGAGAGTGAGAGATCGGGTCTTGGCGATACGGGCCGGGTCTTGTGCCAGGGCTTCTGCGAGGGTGTAGACGGGTTTCATCAGGGCGCAGGAATGGCTTGAAGCGCTCACTCAATGTTTGCGCCGAATGACGAAAGCATTGCCGGCAGGCTCAAAACCAAGTGTCGGATAGTAGGACATGGCATCGGGGGCGGACAGCAATATCAAGGACACTTCCTCGCCGATGATGGCCTGGGTGCGTTTGACAAGTTCTTTGCCGATACCGAGGCCCTGGTACTGCTTGTCTACGGCCAGGTCCGAGAGGTAGCAGCAATACGCATGGTCGGTCAGCGAACGGGCCAGCCCCACAAGCTCGCCATCCACCCATGCCGACAGCACCAGGCAAGGCGCGGCAAACATGCGCGCGATTCGCGGGAGGGTGCTGGTGGGCCGCTTGATGCCGGATTGATCGAACACACGAACAACGTCCAGCGGATCAAGGGGAAAGTTATGACGATATTCGATAGTGGTGTTTTTCATTGGTTCACGGGTGTAAGAAGATTGCGCATGGGAGACCTTTGCCATGGGGATAGTATCACCAGCGATGATTGAGGCATATGGACGCTACGGCATCAGTGAACAGCCTGGGGCCCTCTTGGCCTTGCGCCGATGCTTGGCCGCCTGTACTGCGGGCGGAGGCGGCACCGCATCGCCGGAATGTCCATTCAGTTATTAGGGCGCCTCCAATCTGTTAAAATAGTTGCAAATTTTAATGATCAATCATGAGTAACCTGGATTTTCAAACACAAGGAATGTGCTTAGCAAATGAAAGCCATTATATTCTGCACCAGTTTTATTAAAGATGCCCCGTCATGGGAAAGCCGGTATCAACGCTGGCTCGATTACTACGAAGATATTCCAATCAATGCAGTAAAGAAGATAATGATTGATGATGGATCGCCATTTCTTCCACCTGCCGAAATCATCAATACAGTTTCCCATAGCGCTCCGCTGGCGTCGAATGGCGATAAAAATCTCATCATTCGCTTCGATAACAATCTGGGACGGCAAAGCGGGGCAGACTACCCTGGCTGGTGGCGCAGCTTTCTCCACTCGGTCAAGGTGGCAAATGAATTAGGCGTGAATAAGATCATCCATATCGAGTCGGACGCCTATATCATGACGCCGCGCCTGGTGGATTTCATCAATGAAATCGAATCAGGCTGGAACGTCCTGTGGTCCCCGCGCTATCGCTTTCCGGAAACTGCCATTCAAGTTATCTGCAGAGATCAATTTGAAATTTTTGAGAAATTCAAGGAAAACCATCCCGATTATTCATTCCCGGATATTGCGGAAAGGTTGCTTCCTTTCACCACTGTGCACAAGCAGTTCAAAGGCGACCGCTACAGCGATTTCACGAAAAACAGATGGATATTCCGCTCGAAAAAATTCAACAAAATCCCCATTTTTAAACATGTGTTTTTCTGGGAAACCATACCGCCGGATGCGGACTTTGTTACGCAGGGTATTGGCCGTCAGGAGTTTGTTTATAGACGCGGTGAAGTGGCTTGATTTTGTGAGGGTGGCGAAGTTGCCGATTTGGATAGTAAATATGTTGCTACCGTTACGATTGAATAAACGCGTGTGCACCGCCCTTGTCGGCGTTCTTGCCGCCGGTACCGCATCGGCATTCGCTGCTACGCTTGACGAGGATCGGACACGCGGTGACATACATGGCTTGTTTGAAATCAGGGATGCAGCAGTAAAATTCATGACTGCCGAGAATTCCAAAAATGGAACAAGCTGGCAGGTATTGGAGCCGAACCGGAAGATTCTGGTGGCAAAATGTGCGGTAGCTTTGCGGGTGAGATGGGTTCCGAAGAGCCATGGCCTGTCTGGACCGAATGTTGCTGTGAATTGCGACAAGACCGTAAAGCCCACGATACAACATAAATGGGAAGTGTTTGTGCCGGTCGATAAGGGGCCGGTCGCGCGTAAATGATCAGGTGAGGATTGAAGAAACGAACTGATGCGTTGGGTGTTGTGAAAGCTGGCTCAATCGAAATCTGATTAGATAATCGAACGCGCGCCCACAGCGCGCGGAGCTGCCGCGCGGCGGCAACGGCTTGGCCACGTTCAGCATTACCAGAGCGAAGCTCCGCCAAGGACGAGGCTACAGTACTTGGGCGGCACTACTCCGCCGTAGTCGGATCAATGACCGAAATAACCTCCGACACGCGGTTCGCAGGGAAGCCGCCTAGCTGGGCATGTTCGCGAACCAGCTCTTCATTTGCAGCGATGTAAACACAGAAGATTTTATCGCCGGTCACATAACTTTGGAGCCATTGAATTTGTGGTCCCATCTTGTTTAGTACACCGCATGACTTCTGCGAAATGGCTTGAAGCTCTTGCTCTGATAACTTTCCAGCCCCGGGAATATCACGCTCAATAACATACTTTGGCATAGCGCTCTCCTTATGAGGTTTCCGGGCGAGTACAGCACTCGCCGGTGCCATACGTCACACATGCCGTGACGTCTATTCGTTATACACCACGCTGGCTGGTTAGTGTTATTTGAATTACCACAAAATGCCGATACGCGTCCATGCGGCGCGCGGGGCTAGCCACTAGCCGCATCGGGGAATGGCTGCCGCATCACTCGATATCGGCCGCCTATTCTTTGCCATCATGGGAGGGTCATGTCCAAACCGACCATCCTGACAACGACGAAGGTGACGAGTCCCAGGCCCATGAGCAATAGCACGAAACCTGCGACCACCTTCCCACTCGCGCGCAGCACAGCGCGATTCTGCTTCGCCTTGTCCTTATCCTTCTTCCCTTGATCGTAATGCCACTTGATGGCGAAGAACATGCCCGTGCCGAGCACGAGAGCCTTGAAGGTAACGAAAACTATAGGGGTCCAATCCAGCATTTTAAGTATTTCCAGTCTATTACTTGACACTATCTATCGTGAGGAGCACTGCCTCAAAACGCTGCTTCAGCAGCTTCTGCTCCAACCATCCCCCAGGCATCCTGTTTGACTCTTTCATTATAGCCAGCTATGAAATAACCATGGCATCAAGCGCAGCGACGTGCCGAATGCAGATGAGAGAGGAGAAACGTCAGCGACTGCCATGCAAGATTGGTGTTGCTGCACGTTATGATGCATACTACCTTAAAACAATCTCCATACATTTAGACAAAATGTCCCAGTTGAAAACCATACAAGATGAGCATTTGACTACCTGGTTGCCGCGATTGCTGGCGCACGGGGGGCCACGTTTTTTGCAGATTGCCGACGCCTTGCAGGCGGCGGTGGCAGATGGATCGTTGACACCGGGCGACCGTCTGCCTCCGCAGCGCCACCTGGCAGCACAGCTGGACGTCGATCTGACGACGATCACGCGCGCCTACGACGAAGCCAGGCGCCGCAACTTGCTGGAGGGCCGCGGCGCCCGCGGCACGTATGTTGCGGCGCCGAAAGTCGAATTGACCGCTATCCTCGACCTCTCCATGAATACCCCGCCACCGCCCGATGGCGTGGACTTCGATGACATGCTGAAACAAGGTTTGTCTCAGGTATTGATGCGAGCAGACAATGAGTTACTGATGACTTACCACTTGGGCGGAGGAAGCGACTCCGACCGTCAGGCTGGCGCCAAATGGCTGGCACCGATGTTTGGACATCTGGATTCTCGACAGGTTGTCGTCTGTCCCGGTGCGCAAGCGGCAATCGCCGCACTGATCCTTGCGCTGACGGAACCTGGCGATGTCATCCTGGCAGAACCGACGAGTTATCCCGGCTTGCGTGCCGCAGCGACCCAATTCGGCCGGCACGTCATTGCCGTGGAAGCGGACAAGCACGGGATGCTGCCCGAGATGCTTGAGCAAGCATGCAGCCAGCACAAGCCCCGGCTGGCCTACCTCAATCCGACATTACAGAATCCGACCGCCATCACCATGCCGGAACGCCGGCGCAAGGAGCTCGCCAGCATCGCGCAGCGCTGCAATGTACGCATCGTCGAGGACGATCCCTACTGGCTGCTTGCCGATGCCCCGCCGCCGCCTGTCGCCACGTTTGCCCCGGAACAGGTGGTCTACATTTCCACCCTGTCAAAATGCCTGACGCCCGGCTTGCGTGTCGCCTTCGTGCTGATACGCGACCCATACGAACGCGAACGCTTCCTGGTCGCGCTCAGATCATTTGCGCTGATGGTCGCTCCTTTGACGGCCGCACTGGCCACGCAGTGGATACTCGACGGTTCGGCTGACGGATTGCTGGCAGGCGTACGCAAGGAGGCGCGCCTGCGCCACCGGATGGCCCGCGATATTCTGGCGGGACGCTACAGCGGCGCTGGAGATGGCCTGCATGTATGGCTCGAGTTGCCGGCATATTGGAACTCATCACAACTTGCGCATGCAGCCGCCAGCTACGGCATCGCAGTCACGCCGGCGGAGGCATTCGCCACTGGCAGCGTATCCGTGAATGCCATTCGTATCTCTTTGGGCAGCATCAAGGACCGTGGACGCTTGCAGGCGGGTCTGCAACGACTGTCTCATCTGCTTGCGCGGCGACCCGAATCGTTTAGTGCTGCTGTGGTTTAAGTGTTTGCTGGCCGGTGTCAGTTCTTGGTCAGTTTGAGCTAGTCCGGCTTTCAGACATGGACCAATGCATTGGGCGCTGTGGAAGCTGGCGCAGCCGAAAAGCTGATTAGAACCACGAAACGCACGCCTGCGGCGCGCGGGCTGCCGCACAGCGGCAGCAGATGGAGGATTCGGGGCGGGCTGGGCCGGTAGGCCCAGCCCGCCCCGAATCTCACACGCAGGGCGCGCAGGCGCCCTGCTCGCTTCCTCCAGGCAATAAAAAACCGCCCGAAGGCGGTTTCTTTATTCCTGGCGGAAGCGGTGTAATGCGAATATCTAGGTTTTATGCAGCTTTCAAGACACCATACTCCAACCGTACCTACCATACTACCTACGCATAAAGATCGCTACAAGAAGTCTTGTATACCTGCACCAACCATCATCACCGGGGCGACATGCTGCAGCTCAACTACGGCGGCGTGGCCGCCGGCTGCCAGGTCACCGTGCTGATCGATCAATTACAGCGGCTGGCTGACTGGGCATCATCAGGCACCCACTACTTCCGTACCAAGGCGGATGAAGAACCATCAGTAATAATCTCCCCAACCGCCGACTCGGAAAGAGACTGATATACATTAATCAACATTTCGCAATCTAGCATGCAATAAACCGAAACGGCATGCCATTGCATAATTTCTTTCCAAATAGCAATTAGGTACCTATGCAACAGTATTTTCAGTACAAAAAAATATTCTTTTTTTGTGCAATATTAATAATATGTGTTTTTATTTTAGCAATCATTCGAAATTTATGCCCGTATAGTAGAAACGGGCTATCTAAGTGAAAGTAGCGATATAAAAATATAACATTGATAACTGTTAGTATTAGTGATAATTTGTCATCGCAACATGGTTTTTTGAAACATTAATCGCTTTTCAG
Organism: Janthinobacterium sp. HH104; assembly: GCF_001758715.1. Lineage (NCBI taxonomy): Bacteria > Pseudomonadati > Pseudomonadota > Betaproteobacteria > Burkholderiales > Oxalobacteraceae > Janthinobacterium > Janthinobacterium sp. HH104. The sequence goes on from NZ_LRIB01000041.1 coordinate 192,228, forward strand.
GGGAGATCAAGATGAAACTAAAGTCACTCATCGCAGTGGCAGTACTGAGCGCTGCTTCCATCGGTAGCGCCAACGCTACCGCCTACACCGTCAACCTCGTTAACACCACCGGCAATCTGTGGACCAGCGGCTTCAGCGCCGTGCCCAGCCCGCTCGGCGACTTCACCGATACCTTCACGTTCACACCGAACGCGACCTTCGGTTCCACCGCGCAAGCCTTCCTGGCCAACCTGTCCGTCACGGGTTCGGACAGTTCCTCCATCCAATTCACCAGCGCCGACCTGAACGGCATTGGACTGACCGGCTTTGGCGGCCCCACCGTCTTTGGCTATGCCCAAGGTGAGATACTCGCACCAACGAGCATCCTGTTCAATGGCCCGCTGGTCTTGACCGTGATGGGGAATACCAAGGGCGGCAGCTATGGCGGCGTCTTCAACCTGAACCTGGCTCCTGTTCCTGAACCGGAAACCTATGGCATGCTCTTGGCTGGCCTGGGCATACTGGGCTTCCTGGCACGGCGTCGGAAACAATCTTGAGTGCTCCTCCAAAAAGACGCTGCGGCGTCTTTTTTGTTCAGATCGACCAAATTGGTTTCCAATTTGCTGGATTTACGTCCAACACCAATACAGAAAATAAAAAAAAGCCCCAAAGTTGGGGACTTTGGAGCTTTAACATAGTATTACGCACGAGCTATTATTACTTTATAGGTCACACGATGGATGATGTCAAGAAAGTCAGATACCGGCTCACGGACTGATGCGTTGGGTCTATGGAAGCTGGATCAGTTGAAAAGCTGATTAGAACCACGACTACCAATCTAGCTACACACGATCATCGGTACATAAAAGTCTTTACGTACCCGTGCCCTCAGCACAACGCGTACAAGAAATAACGTTCGCCTTTGCTATCCGATATCATCGGTGCGGTGAAGTAAATTCATTCGCTGACGCTCCAAGATGACCCTCAACACAACTGTCAGCATGGCGCCGATGTGCGCAGGTGCATTTTCTCTTTGAAATTTGCTACCAATCAAAAGTAATCGGCTTTGAACCTCAACCAAGTCAACACTTGCAACGTTAGCTGCAATCAGGTCACCCAACTCAAGGCCAAGCAAGTTATAAAACTCACGCTCTTGGTCAAACTGTTCCGAATGTCCGTCAGAGACAAGGATATCTGAATTCATTCTTACCTCCTGGAAACCCGGTAAAAAATGCAAATTCAACAACTAAATGACGAGCCGATACTACAATGTTAACGTAAATCGCCGGCATGCTCCGGTCGAGACATAGCCTTATGGCATACAAAGCTATTGATCTATATCAATACTATCGGGTATTTCCGACTTCTTGCAAGCTCGTCAGAACATACTGGGGGCGGTCTTCTTAAGAAGGAAAATCTCATGCAGTTCTCGCATATGCATTGTATGGGTGAGTATGAATACTATTTAACAACAGAACACTGCACGAATGAACTACATCGAGGAGTCATCGTGTTTATGAAAATTGGTGTGCCATGTGCTTTGCTGGATCAATCTGTGACGATCAGCACACCCAGCGCTTTCAGGTCGATTAGAGCTGCTGAAATTGAAGCATCCGCCTACGCGCATGAACTGGTCGTAAGTCAGGCGATTGAGGTTTTTTTCCACTCTGAGACCATGCAACTGACACGTTTGCCGCTGTGACACCAGACTTCATGGAACTTTGCGCAGCAAGAGGGATCTAAGTTCTGACGACTCTGTGAGCTTGCAAAATGTATGAAGTCTACTTATCCGTTGCAGACAAGCACATTTATGAATGGGCCAAGACCAAGACAGGTGACGAAAGCGTCGCAAAGGCCGCGTTTCGAGAACTAGTCGGCTACGAATTTCTCAACCGGCAGCCTTATCAGGTCACAATGTTTTGTAATGACAAGATAATCGCCCAGCACCGTTTTGACAGTCCAGCCGGCAGCTCTTTCGACTGGAGCGGGCAAACGCTGCCCATACATACTGAATGCCCTGAGAACGGCTAATGTAGAAATGTTTAAACCATTTAGTGAGCAAAGAGTCAATTCGTTGATACCAGGCCATACGATTCCGACACTCAGGCGCCGACACTCAACAGGCCGAGTATGTCGCCCAAGTCTGCCGGCTTGACCAAATGATGATCGAAGCCCACGGCCTTAGTCTGCATCCGAGTGGCGTTATCACTCCAGGCAGTGAGGGCAATCATTTTGATGTGCTGGAAGCGAGACGCCTGCCGGAGGGTGGAGGCAACCTCCAAGCCGTTCACGCCAGGCATTCCCAAATCAAGGAAGACCACATCAGGGACAAAGCTATCGGCCGTCTGCAGTGCCTCGGCCCCGCCATATACGGGGACAGCCTCATGACCACACATCACAAGAAATTCCGCGACAAGATCGGCGGCATCACGATTGTCATCAACAATCATGATTCGCAAGGGGGAAAGTTGGTTTGCCATACAGCACCTGCCGTTCATGAAATGCATCCACATGTAGGGACACATATTGAGCCGGCAAGTTCAAGGCGGCTGAAATTTTGAACAGTCAGGGGCGAGGACTGAAGTTAAGATTGCTTGATGGGAATTATACATAACTTTCAGAAAAACATGCATAAAATGAAATAATATCATTGGTTTCCACTGGATCAAAACGCACATTAGTTGCTGACTATACTGTGCTTTTCAATTTCTAAAAATGCTCTAAAATGTAAATTCGAAATTGAATACCTAACATCTTTCTTGACTGAGGCATCAATGGGAAATGACCAAAAATTGCAACATGGTGACTATGAATACCAGATAGTCACCTACAAGAAAGTGAACGGCATGTATCAAGGTATGGTTCTCCTTACCGCTCATTCAGGAATACAGTATTCCCCTATTATTGAAATCCCAACGCCAAGCGTATTTAAGTCAGAGCGTGCGGCACGGATCGAAGCTTCTGCGTTAGCATGTCAGCTCATAGAAACAGGCGGAGTGGTTGCACTTGTGCCACAAGATGGCAAATCCACTTCCTGGCCGAAGGAGTCTCAAACGACTCTTTAACGTCAGTTTCTAGTATGTTCAGTATCACATAGACATGACTCGTGAGGCTGCTATACAGCCCCATCAGTGCGAAAATTCTTCCTTCCCACGGGGAAGCATACAAGTCAGACGAAAACCTCTCAAAGTGCGTCAAAATGCGTCAAAACGCACGCCCCCTCTTCGCCCCGCCGCGCCAGTCCTCATGCGCCTTCGGCCATGGCGCAAATTTGAGTCAAAAGAGCCCTATATAGCGGGCAGGTGTGGAGGGGGGACAACTGCGCGCGCCGGGCCGAAACGGGCCTTTTTCTTACTCCAAGAGCAACATCAATCGTCGGGACGTGAAAAAGCCGCCTCGTGGGCGGCTTGTACGGTGGCTGGGGCGCTCTGGCGCGGCTGGGCTGTCGCGGCCCCACCCTGTCGGCTATCGCGGCGTGGCGGTCATCCTGGGCGGCCGGCGCGGATCATCGCCGCCTGCTCCTTGTCGTAGTCGTCGCGGCAATCCACATCGCAGAACAGCAGCGCGGGCGCCAGCGGCTCGTCGCAGTAGTGGCAGCAGCCATGCGCCATCAGGCCCGGCCGGCGACGCACGGCGGCCAGGCCGCGCGCAACTTCGGCGAAGATGATCTTGTCCGTGTTGTCGATATGGTCGCTCATTGCGCGCCCTCCCCGCCTGTCGCCAGGTCATACGGGGCAAACCTCACCACTTCCACGCCGGCCCACTCGTTGATCGCTTCGAACTGCGCCTGCAGCGGCACCAGCTCATTGCGCGCGAAGACACGCGCGGCCGGCTCCACGGCGCCGAAGCCGCCGGCATTGTTCGGCAGGATGCCCATGAGCTGCGGCGGCACGCGGTGCGCGGCCAGCTGGTCGTCGCGCGTGACGCTCTTGATGTTGAAAAACTCGTCCTTCGCAGCGACGTCCGATACCGGCAGAATCTGGATGCCGTCCTTCTTGCCGTTCGGCGCGTACATGAACAGATTGCGGAAGTTGCCCGGCCCTTTACTGTCGCGCATGGCCTGGCGCAGGTTGTCCACGTCCTGGGTGTTGGCGGCGGCGTCCGTCATGTAGAACACGAAGCCCGCATGCGAGCCGTTCTTGTAGTACTTACGGCGGAACAAGGTGGCCGCCTCATTGAGCCAGGCCGACTGCAGCGCGCTCAGGTACTGCGGCACGCCGTACAGCTCCTGATTCACGTCCGGCTCCATCAGGTGAAACACACGGCCCTTGTCGAACTGGTGCACGGCCTGGTAGCCGTTGACGAAAAAATACGTGTCCAGATCGACGCCGCGCCGCATGTACTTGGCCAGGGCGTGCTGGTATGCCAGCGCCTTGCCGCTGCGGCTGGGCCGGTCTTCCAGGTAGGCATTGCCGAACGTCAGGAAGTCGAGCGCCATGCGCTTGAACGCGTCGCGCGACAGGTACTTGCTGGGAATCAGGGTGGACGCTAGCACGTTGGCCTTGAAGTGGATGGCGCTGCTGTGGTGCACGCCCGCGTTGAACGACTTGG
>NZ_LRIB01000042.1:0-61815 GCF_001758715.1 Janthinobacterium sp. HH104
TCGGGTTATGAGCCCGACGAGCTGCCAGACTGCTCCACCCCGCAGGCGAATTATAACCGAGTTTGTTGCATTGCGAAAGAGCGGATTGACACGAAGGGCATTTGCTTTGCATGAGGGCGGTAGGCATGCTGCGCCGCAATGGAAAAAGCCGCCGATCCCTTTGCAAGAATCAGCGGCTTTTTATATATCTGGTTGCGGGGACAGGATTTGAACCTGTGACCTTCGGGTTATGAGCCCGACGAGCTGCCAGACTGCTCCACCCCGCAGGCGAATTATAGCGGGGTTTGCTGCAATGCGCAATGGCCGGGTTTCAGACCCTCGATTACGCCCCCGCCAGGCGCCACAGCGACGTGACTTCCTTCGAACGGGCCGCATGCAGGCTGTCGGTGGCGTCCTGCGCGCGCGGGTGCGTAGGTTTGACGTCCAGGCGGTCGACGACTTTCAAGCCCGCCTGTTCTATCCATTCGAGCAATTGTGCGCGCGGGCGCAAGCCCAGGTGCTCGGCCAGGTCCGACAGGATCAGCCAGCCTTCGCCGTTTGGCTCCAGGTGGTCGGCCAGGCCGGCGAGGAAGCCGCGCAGCATGCGGCTGTCCGGATCGTAGACGGCGTATTCGATCGGCGAGCTGGGGCGGGCCGGCAGCCAGGGCGGATTGCACACGACGAGCGGCGCGCGGCCGGCAGGGAACAGGTCGGCCTGCACCACCTCGACCTTGTCGATCACATCGAGGCGGGCCAGGTTTTCGCGCGCGCAGGACAGGGCGCGCGGGTCCTGGTCGGTGGCGACGATGCGGGCGACGCCGCGCTGCGCCAGCACGGCGGCCAGCACGCCCGTGCCGGTGCCGATGTCGAAGGCCAAGTTGGCGCGCGCGGGCAGCGGCGCTTCCGCCACCAGGCCCACGTATTCGCCGCGGATCGGCGCGAACACGCCGTAGTGCGGATGGATGCGCTGGCCCAGGGCCGGCAGTTCCACGCCCGTGCGGCGCCATTCGTGCGCGCCGATCAGGCCCAGCAGTTCGCGCAAGGAGGCGATAAACGGCTCTTCGCCGCGGCCATACGCTTCATTGCACGCCAGTTTCACGTCCGGCGCGCGGCGCAGCGGGATCGTGTAGTCGGCATCGAAGGGCAGCAGCAGCATGGCCAGGGTGCGGGCGCGCTGCGACTGGGCCTGGCGGTGCAGATGGAACGCTTCCGTGGCGGTCGGTTCCGGCTTGGCCAATTTGGCGGCCTTGGCCTTCTTGCTTGGCTTGTCGTTCTTGTGGTCGGCGCGCCGCGCCAGTGCCTGCAGCAGTTGGCGCGCGTTCTGGAAGTCGCCGCGCCACAGCATGGCCGTGCCTTCGCAGGCCAGGCGGTAAGCCTGGTCGGCCGTCGTGCGGTCATCGGCGATGACGACGCGCTTGGGCGGCGGCATGCCGCTTTCCGAACGCCAGCGGGCCGAATGCTCGGCGCCGTTTTCGCTCCAGTGGATCTGCGGATGAACGGTAGGTGAAGAGGTGTCGGACATGGGATTCAATCGATAGAAGGGGGCGCGCGGCATGGTCGCCTGCGCAGGCCGTCTTCCATTATACGTTGCTGGCCGTGCCGTCTGTGCTGCTGGCACTGTCCGTGCCATAGGCGAGCGCCAGCGCGCGGGCGCGCGCCTGGTCTTCCGGCGTGGCTTCCACGATTTTCTTGCCGGCGTCGGCCACCGCGTCCGGCTGCACCAGCTTGAGCAAGCGCAAGCTCAGGCTGCCCGCCAGGTCGCCATCGTTGCCGCTGGCGCTGGCGCCATCGGACATGCCCTGATAGAGATTGCTTTGCAATTGCTGGCCCAGCAGCTTGAACAGGTCGTGCAGATTGCCGCCGAAATGCGTGTCGGGCAACTGTTTGGCGGGCAGGACGCCGTCATCGGATACCGGGGCTTCCGGCGTTTCATTTTGCGTTTGCTCAAGCACGCCCGCGCTGATGTTCGATTGATATTGCACTTCCACTTCGAAGTCGAAGGTCTGGCCGTCGGCCGTCGTGATCTTGCCCTTGCCGATGAAATGCGCGTTTTCATCGAGGCTGAAGGCGGCCGCGCGGCTGCTGCCATTGGGGCCCGAAACACTGGCGCTGCCGCTGCTGAAACTGGCTCCCGCCTGCAGATCGACGGAATCGAAGGCAATGGTGGCGCCGTCGCCGAACAGCTGGCGCGTCATGTTGCTCAGAAAATCCTGCGCCACGTCGACGGTCGCGTTGCCCAGCGCATCGGTCCGTTGCGACAGCCCCTTGGCCGACAGGTCCAGGCCATTTTTCGACAGGGCCACGACGTCTTGCGCCGTGCGCTGCATCAGGGGTGAGCCGGCCAGGCCCGTGGCGCCGTTGCCCGCGCGGGACGGCTGCTGGCCAGCCAGCGTATTCGGGGCGGGTTGACGGCTGGCGAGGGCGGGGAGCTGGGACATGGCGGTTTCTCAATGAGCGAAGTACCGTTATTAACGGCGTTCTACGCCCATTCTTTAACCATTAGTGGTGGTGCGACCAGCTACCGTCCGCCGACTCCAGGTAGGACTTGACGGCATCGGCCTGGCCCGTGGCGTGGCGCTTGAGTTCGCCGCACGCGCAAATGCCCTGGTACGGCTGGATATGCGAGCAGGCGGAGACTTTTTGCAGGTAGACCTGCATGGATTTGTGACATTTGACGCACTTGAAGGTGAGGCTGCGGGCGGCTTTCATGGGGTTCCTTGAACTGTTGCGGGGCGCAGGCGGTAGCTGCGCGAAGGCGGCGATTTTAACCCACTCCGCCTGCCGTTACATACTGTTGCAACTGCGCCACGCTGAAGTCAACTGAATCAGGTCTATCACGTTGAGACACTACGGAGGCCATCTGGCATCCATTGACGAGGTAGCACCATGGACAAGCATGACAAGGAAAAGCCTGCACAGCCCGCCAAGGAGCTGGTCAGAAAGTGGCTGAAAGCGGAGCTGGAACAGCGCCGGCCGCCGCCCGACCCCGAGCAGATCCGCCGCGAGCTGGGCTGGGATATGCTCAGATTGTGCCGGGAGCCGGCCAGCCGCTAGCGACCTAACGCACCGTCACCACGCTCTTGCCGCCGGATCCCGGCTGCACGAGAATGCGGGTGGCGATGCGCTCCGTCATTTCCTGTACGTGCGAGATGACGCCCACCTTGCGGCCCATCGCTTGCAAGCCGTCGAGCGCATCCATGGCCACGCGCAGGGTTTCCGTGTCCAGGCTGCCGAAGCCCTCGTCGATGAACAGCGATTCCACGCGCACGCGGTTCGAGGACAGCGAGGCCAAGCCCAGCGCCAGGGCCAGCGAGACGAGGAACGATTCGCCGCCCGACAGCGAATGCACGGAGCGCAGCTCGCCGCCCATGTCCTGGTCGCGCACCATCAGGCCCAGCGACGGATTGTTCGGGTTGTCGATGCGTTCCAGCTGGTAGCGGCGCGCCAGGTGGTTCAGGTGCGCGTTGGCATAGCCGAGCAGCACTTCCAGGGTGAATTGCTGCGCGTAGTTGCGGAATTTCTTGCCGTCGGCCGAGCCGATCAGTTCATTCAGGCTGGCCCAGCGCCGCTCGATGACGGCTTGCGCCTCGATTTGCGCCAGCATCGCTTGCGCGCTGTGGCGCCGTGCATCGTCCTGCGCGATGGCCAGGCGCAAGCGCGTCGCTTCTTCGTTGGCCGCCTGGCGTTCCTGCAGCAGGGCGCCGAGCGCCGCCTGCAGCGCCGCCACGTCCATTTCCAGCGCCTGCGGCGGCTGCTGCACATGCGCGGCCAGTTGCTGCCGGCGTTCGGCCAGCACGGAGACGGCTGCCGTGTGGCGGTCGGCGATCACTTGCAGGGCGTCGCGTTCGGCGCGCATGGCGTCCGGCGCGATGGCCAGGTGCGCGCGCAAGCCGGCCATGTCTGCGGGTGCGTGGGCCGGATGGGCATCCTGGAACTGGCGCAGCCAGTCGTGCAGGGCGGCGGTGGCGCCGCGTTCCTGTTCCCGCAGGGCGGCCAGGCGCTGCGACAGCTGCGCGCACGCTTCGTCGAGGCGCGTGCGTTGCTGGCTGGCCGACTGCGCCGCCGTTTGCTGCCGCGCCAGCTGTTCTTTGGACTGCGCGATGGCCGCTGCCAGGCTGCGCTCGACCTCGGCCACGCTCTGGCCCTGCCATAGCGCGTTGCGCTGCGCTTGCAGTGCCGTTCGCTGTTTGTCGGCGGCGGCAAAGACGGCATGGGCTTCCTGCGCCGTGTGCCGCGCCTTGCCGGCGGCCAGCAGCGCCGCTTCCAGTTGCGCGGCCAGGGTCGCCAGTGCGTGGCCGCGCTTGTCCTGGTCCGCCTGCTGTTTCAGCCATTGCCGGCTTTCCGATTCACGCGCCGCGCGGAAGTCGGCCGGGCCGGCGCGCCAGCCCTCTTTCCAGTCCTCGGCGCCGTCGGCGTCGGCAAAGGCGCCATCGAGCTGCGCCAGCAAGGCATCGAGCGTGGCGCGCGCCGTCTCGCCCTTGTCTACGCTGGCCGCTTGCTGCGCCTGCAGCTGCGCCAGCCGCGCTTGCGCATCGGCGACGGTGCTGGTGCAGCGTGCGTGCTCGCTGGACGCCAGTTCGTGCGCCGCCTGCGTCTGCTCGCGCCGCGCGCCGGCCTGGCGCAGCGCCGTTTCCTGCCGCGCCAGCGCCTGCAAGCCTGCCGCATTGGCCGCCAGCTGCTGCGTGAACCAGTCCGCGCGCTCGTCTTCCGGCGGCAGCTGCAAGGTATCCGCATGCGGTTGCCATTGCGCATTCAGACTATCGATGGCGGGCGGCAGTGCAGATAGTTCTTCCGCCGTTTGCGCCTGTTCGCGCATATGGGCGGCCAGTGCCGCCTTGTGCGTGGCCAGCCTTTCCAGATTGCCGCGCGCCTGCGTGCGGCAGGCCAGCACGTCATCCTGCAAGCTGGCCAGCATCGCCTGCAAGGCATCGTCGGCGTGGCTGTACGGGTGTTCCAGCGCGCCGCAGACGGGGCAGGGCTGCTCGTCCTGCAAATTGGCCCGCAGCTGCTCGACGCTGGCCGCGCATGCCGCTTCGGCGCCCTTCAAGGATTTTTCCGCCTGCGCCAGGCGTGCTTCCAGCAGCGCCGTTTGCGCCGCTTCCGCCGCCAGTGCCGTGCTTTCCGTCTGCGCGGCCTGCGCCAGCTGGGTCGCCTTCGCTTGCCAGTGCGCCAGCGCCTGCCGCTGGCGTGCCAGTTCGCTCCAGGTTTTTTCCGCGCTGCTCAAGATGCGCGCGCGTGCCTCCAACTGGCCGCGCTGTTCCTGCAGCCCCAGGCCATCGATGGCTTGCACGGCCGCCAGCGCCTCGCGCCGTTCGGCCTCGCGCAGCGCCAGTTCGGCAGCGGCGCTGGCCAGCGCCGCTTGCGCCGCCTGCGTTGTGTCAAGGGCCTGGCGCACCTGCCGCGCCGATGCGGCCATGCTGGCGTCGGCCGCATCGGCTTGCGCGGCCGCTTGCCCGGCCTGGGCAAACAATTGATCCCATAATTGCCACGATTGCGCCAGCGCCTGCCACTGCTGGTGCGATGCCAGCCACTGGCTGCCCGCTTCCTGTTCCGCCTGCGCGGTCTGCTGGCGCTGCTGCAGCGTGTGCAGCGCGGCGCGCGCAGCCTCGTTGGCCTGGTCGGCACCTTGCGCCGCTTGCTTTGCCTGCTCATGCGCGGGCAGCTGGGCCAGGATACCGGCATCGAGCGCCTTGGCCTGGTCGAGCAGGGGCGCCGCATCGTGTTGCGCCGCTTCTTTGGACAGCAAGTCCGCTGCCGCCAGCTGCACGGCCTGCGCCAGTTGCGCTTCGCTGGCCACTGCCTGCGCCGCTTCCGCGCGCGACGCTTCCAAGGCCGCGCCCGTGCTGGCGATGTCGTTCGCCAGGCGCGCCACGTCGTCGACGAGGGGCCGCGCCGGCTGCAGCAATTCCCACTGCGCCAGCGCCGCGCGGCGCGCTTCGGCGGCGGCCCGTTCGGCATCCGCGCCATCGAGCGCCTCTTGCGCCGCCGCCACCTGGGTTTGCAGCTTGTGCGTCTCCTGGTGCCAGCGCTGCTGCAGTTCCAGCACGGCCTTGCGCAAGTCGATGGTGTGCAGGGCGGTGTCGGCAGCGCTGCACAGCGTTTCGGTATCGGCCCGTTCTTCCGGCGACAGGGGACGCTGGTCGGCCAGTTTTTCGCCCAGGCGTTCGAGGACCTGTTTTTCCTTTTTCGCCCGCTCGAAGGCGCGCATGGAGATATCCGTATAGATGCTGCTGCCCGTCAGGGTTTCGAGCAACTCGCCCCGTTCATTGTCTTCCGTCTTGAGGAAGGTGGAAAACTCGTTCTGCGCCAGCAGCACGGCGCGCGTAAACTGGTCGAACGACAGGCCGATGCGCTTTTCGATCTCTTCCTTGACTTCCGTCTTGGTACCGCCGATGGGCTGCAGCGCGGGCAGCTGGTGCAAGCTCATGGCGGTGGCCTGCAGCGCGCCTTCCGCCTTGGTGCGCGAGCGGCGCACGCTCCAGCGGGCGCGGTAGCTTGCGCCGTCGTTGCCGACGAAGTCGACTTGCGCGTAACCGTCCGGCGTGCCGCGGCGCAGCAGGGTGCGCGTATCCTGGGCGTTGACGGTTTCCTTGCCCACGTCGGGCAGGGCGCTACCCCGTCCCAGCACTTTCAGCAAACGCGGCGTGGCGTCGTACAGGGCCAGGCACAAGGCGTCGAGCAAGGTGCTCTTGCCCGCGCCCGTGGGGCCGCTGATGGCGAACAGGCCGGAAGACGCCAGCGGCTCCTGCTGGAAGTCGACTTCAAATTCGCCGGCCAGCGAGGCCAGGTTCTTGCCGCTGATTTTCAGTATTTTCATGGTTCTTCAGTTGCGCTCACGCGCCGGGCAGCAGCAGTTCGGCCAGGGCCGACAGTTGTTCGGGTGATGCTTCCTTGCCGTATTTTTGCAGGTACAGGCGGCGGAAGATGTCGTCGGGCTGCAGCTGGGCCAACTGGTCGAGCGTCAGGTTCTCGGGCGCGCTGCTGCGCGCGGCGCTCGACGTTTCGATCTTCGCCAGGCGCACGTGCTTGCCGTCGAGCGCCGTTTCGATGCGCATGCGCAGGCCAGGTTCCGGCGCATCGAGACGCACGCGCACTTCCAGGAAGGGTTGCGCTTCCGCTGGCGCCGCGGGCACGTCGAGGGCGGCCAGCTGCGCCAATACCTCGTCTATCGGTGCCGGCGTGCCTGGCACGCGCAACAGGGGCACGGCGCGCGGCACTTCGATGACGCGCACCTCAGTCAACTGCTCGCCATCGATATCGAGGCACAGCACTTGATGCCGATAATTCACCTCCGCGAACGACAGGGGAATCGGGCTGCCGCAGTAGCGGATGTGCTCCTGACCGCCCACGGCCTGCGCCTTGTGCAGATGGCCCAGCGCCGCATAGGCGATGGCGGTATCGAAGATCCCCGACGGCAGCATTTCCGTGCCGCCGATGACGATGCGGCGCTCGGAGTCGTTCGACATTTCGCCACCCACCATGTGGCAGTGGCCCATGGCGACGATGGCTTGCCCGGGCTGGCGGCGCGCCAGCGCCAGGTCCGCCAGTTGGCGGTACAGCAGGGCGATGCCACCCAGGTAGGCGTCCTGCGTGTCGCCGGCCGGCAGTTTCGGCACGTCGCCGGGACGCAAAAAGGGCACAGCCAGGCACCAGGCCTGCACTTGCCCGTCGCCGCCGGCGAGCGGCAGCAGCAGGCGTTCCAGGTCGATATTGCCTGCCTCGTCGCGCAGCAGATGGCCGATTACGTGGGTGCCATGCGCGGCCAGCAGGGGGCCGGGCGCTTCGAGCCGTCCCGCCGAATCGTGGTTGCCGGCCACGACGACCAGTTGCAGCGCGGGCAGGCGCGCGCGCGCCTGCTGCAGGAAGACATATAACTGTTTTTGCGAGGCGGCCGACGGGTTGGCGTTGTCGAATACGTCGCCCGCCACCAGCAGCACGTCGGCCTGTTCTGCCACGAGCGTGTCGAGCAGCCAGTCGAGGAAGCGCTGGTGTTCGTAGCCCCTTTCAAAATTGTGCAGGGTCTGGCCCAGATGCCAGTCGGAAGTGTGCAGCAGGCGCATGGTGTGGCAACGGTAGGGAGGACAGGCGCCAATATAGCAGGAATGATAGGGGTCAGACCCGTTGGGGGCATGTTTCCTGGTAGGGAACTTGCCGATCGCGAAGCGACTGACCCCAGCCTTCAGTTGGGCTTGCCCTCAGCCATCAAGCCGTCAATGCGCCAGCTCTGTATGTATTGCGTCCATCCTGCTTGGCCTTGTACAGCAGCACGTCGGCGCGCTGCAGCAGCACGGCGGGGGAAATGTCTTCGTCGCGGTAGAAGGCCAGGCCGATGCTGGCGGAAATGCGCACGGTGATGCCATCGAGTTCGAACGGCTGCTGCATGGCGGCGACGATTTTTTCCGCCAGCACGGCCGCGTCTTCTGGCCGGGTGATCTGTTCCATGATGATGGTGAATTCATCGCCGCCCAGGCGGGCGATGATGTCGGTGGCGCGCATGGTGTGCGTCAGGCGCTGGGCGAAGGCGCGCAGCAGGGCGTCGCCGGTGCCGTGGCCGTGCGTGTCGTTGACGGGCTTGAAGCGGTCGATATCCATGTACATGACGGCCATCAGGTGCTGCTGCTGGCGGCTCGCGTGCATGGCGTCGCTGAGTTTTTGCTGGAAGCCGGCGCGGTTCGACAGGCCTGTGAGCGCATCGACCTGGGCCAGCTTCAGCAGGCGCTGTTTTTCGCGCTTTTGCACGGTGATATCCTGGCGCATCACGTGAAAGCCCACCACCTGCAGCTTGTCTTCGCCGATCTGCGGGATGTAGATCACTTCCAGGCAGCGCTCGATGCCTTCCTTCTCGTCTTCTTCCTCGAAGCTCAAGGTTTCACCGGCCAGCACTCTTTCGATATACGGCGCCACCGTGCGGTAGCGCGTCTCGCCCACCGTGTCGCGCACGCGCTTGCCCAGCGCCTGGCGGCCCGTCAGGCCGAATTCGCGTTCATAGGCGATGTTCAGGAAGCGGTAGACCTGGTCGGCGTCGATGTAGGCGATCATGGCCGGCAAGGTGTCGGCGATGGTGCGCAGGCGCGCTTCGCTTTCCAGCAGCGCCACTTCCGATTCGCGCAAGGTGGTGATGTCGTCCAGGGTCCCCACGTAGCCTTCGATCTGGCCGTCGATGAGGATGGGGGCGATCTTCACGGAGACCCAGACCAGCCTGCCGTCGCGCTGCAGGTAGCGCAAGGTGGACTGGAATGGCGCATGGCTGCGCGTGAGCTGTTCCAGCGCCACGTGCATCAGCGGATAGTCGTCCGGGTGCAGGGCGCTGGTCCAGCCGGCGCCCAGGGCGGCCGCGCGCGGCAAGCCCGTGATCGATTCGAAGGTGCGGTTGACGTAGGTGCAGCGGCGCTGGCGGTCCAGGCGCACCAGGCCCAGCGGCGAGGCGTCGTTGACGGCGGCCAGCTCGGCCTGTTTCTGGCGCAGTTCCAGCTCCTGTTGGCGGCGCTGCGAGATATCCTCGGCGATGCACAGGATGTGTTCGATCTGCTGGCGCTCGTCGAACACGGGCACCGAGACGGCGCGCAGGTAGCGCAGGCTGCCGTCCGCCAGACGCAGCGGCTTTTCCGTATGGTCGATGACGCCGTGTTCGGCCAGGATGGCGCGGTCGTCCTCGGCATCGTGCAGGCCGAAGTCGGGCGGGAAGGCCTGGAAATCGGTCTTGCCGATGACGTCGGCGGCCAGGTGGCCGGTGATGTCTTCGGCCGCCTTGTTCCACACTTCCATCTGGCCGAAATTTTCCGGTCGCGCGCTTTTCACGTAGACCAGCACGGGCAAATGATCGATCAGCGATTGCAGGAAGCTGCGGTTGTCCTGCAGCGCCAGTTCGTCGTGCTTGCGCGCGCTGATGTCGCGCGAGGTGACGGCCACGCCGTCGGTGATCGGCACCACCTGGTGGCGCAGCCAGCGCGTGGCGCCCGAGGCCAGTGTCAGCTCGAATTCATCTTCCAGCGGCTGGCGTGTTTCCATCACCAGCACGAAGCGCTGGAAGAAACGCTCGCCGCGCAGCAGCGGCATGTGCGCCAGCACGCGCTGGCCCAGCAGTTCGGAGCGCGGCTTGCCCAGCATGTCGGCGGCCCGCTCATTGACGTCGGCGAAAATGAAGTCTTCCACCGGCTTGCCCGGGGCGGGGCGCCAGGCTTTCAGCAGCAGCACCGAGTCGAGGCTGCCGTGGTGCGCCGCGCGCAGCAGCGCCTGCGTTTCCGTTGCCTGGCGGATGCTGCGGCGCAGGCGTGCGCTCTGGCGCATCAGCAGGGCCGTAAAGCCGGCAATGAGCACGCTGGCGGCGAGCAGCGCGCCCACATACAACAGGCGGCGGTGTTCAAAGCGGGCCAGGGCAACGGCGCGGCTCACGCCCACCACGGCCAGCAGCGGGTAGCGCGGCAGCTCGCGGTAGCTGTAGATGCGCGGCGTCGCGTCGACGGGCGGCTCGATCAGCAGTTCCTCGGGGGCGTGCCGCGGCGGACCCGGCATGCGGAAGTCGATGCGGTCGCTGAGGATCAATTGCTCGCCGATGCGGCCCACCGTCAGGCCGCTGTCGCGCGCCACCAGCATCAGCGCGCCATGCTCGTCGAGGTTCAGGCGGTCGTAGTCGTCGACAAAATACGTGGGGTCGACGTGGATGACGATGGCGCCGGCAAAGCGGCCCCGCGCATCGTTCAGGCGGCGCGCCAGGCGGATGGTCCAGCGCTTGCCGTCCGCGTCGAGCATCGGTGTGTCGACCAAAACCGTGTCGGATGCATTGGCGGCCAGCGCCCTGAAAAATGGCTGCGCGGCCAGGTTTTCCGGCAGATAGGCGTGGGCGCTGTCGATGACGTTGCCATGCGCGTCGATGAGGGCGATCGGCAGTTCCAGCTTCGATGGCAGCACGCTGTCGAGCAGGCCCTGGCGGCGCGTGAATTCATTGAGGCGCAGGCCGCCGTCCGTTTCCTCGTATTTGAGCTTGAACAATTGCGTGGCATGGTCGGTCTGGCGCAGCGTGAAACTGGTATGGTCGGCCAGGGTACGCGCCAGCGACTGGCTCGCGGCCACGGCGTCGCGCACGGCGCTGGCCCGCTCCTGGCCCACCTGATAGTAGACGGCCGCCCACAGCGCCAGCAGCAGGATGAGCGCGAACAGGGGCACCAGACTGATGCGGTACAGGCGGCGGGCAAGGCGTTGCAGGGGTCTCGTTATCGCTATCACGGGCGCTTGCAGGCTAGATTCATGGAAAAAGGGAGGGGCGGCGTGGCGCGCATGATAGCCGAAATCGGCTGCCTTGCGCATAAGCCCGTCGCCGCCACGCCCATCGTCTGTTCGCGGTCTGTCGCTGGGCTTATTTTGCGTTAAATCAAGTATCTGTGGTGCCGCGCACGCTAAAAAAGGTGCGCCGGTGGCGACACGGGCTGGCGGCGTGGCAGAAAAAGTACAATTGCGCCCCCATCCTCATTAAAATGGATGCTTCTACCTCCCATATCGAAAGTTGTCATGCAGAGTAAAAAGCCCGATGCGGCACGGCTGGACAAGATCGTGGCCGAAGCGCGCCGCGCCGCCGACCAGCGCGAGAGCGGCTACCGCGAGCGCTCGCTGAAGATGTACCCGTGGGTCTGCGGCCGCTGCATGCGCGAATTTACGCGTGCCAACGTGCAGCAGCTGACCGTGCACCACCGCGATCATAACCACGACAACAATCCGCCCGATGGCAGCAACTGGGAACTGCTGTGCCTGTATTGCCACGACAATGAGCACTCGCGCTACCTGGAAGCGTACCGTGGCGCCGGACTGCTGTCGGCCGAGGTGGCGCCGGCCACGCACAATCCGTTTGCCGCGCTGGCGGGCCTGATCAAGAAAAAGGACTGAGCGGGCCGCGCCGCTTCGCCATGCGCATCTTGCTGACCGAAGACGACCCGCAACTGGGCCGCGCCACGCAGATCGGCCTGGAGCAGGGCGGCTACGCCGTCGACTGGGTCACGAGCGCCGAACACGCGCACACGGCCGTGCGCCTGCACGACTATGGCTGCATCCTGCTCGACCTGGGCTTGCCCGGGCAGGACGGCATGCAGGCGCTGGGCGTGCTGCGCGATAATGGCTACAGCGGCGCCGTGCTGGTCGCCACGGCGCGCGACACGGTGGGCGAGCGCATCGCCGGTCTCGACGCGGGCGCCGACGACTTCATCGTCAAACCGTTCGACCTCGACGAGCTGGCCGCGCGCATCCGCAGCGCCTGCCGCCGCGCCGCCGGCCGGCTGCGCGAGCACCTCGTGCACGGCGACCTCGTGCTCGATATCGCGGACCGGCAGGTGACGCAACGGGGCTTGCCCGTGACCCTGACGGTGAAGGAATTTCGCATCCTGCAACTGCTGCTGGAGCACGGCGGCCGGGTGCTGAGCCGGGAACAGCTGGAGAAAAACCTGTACAGCTGGGGCGGCGAAGTGGAAAGCAACGCCGTGCAAGTGCACATCCACCACCTGCGCAAGAAGCTGGGGCGGGACTTGATACGCACCGTGCATGCGATCGGTTATTGCATCGACAAGCCGAAAGCGGCCTGACAAAGAAAACGGGCCGCCCTGAGGCAGCCCGTTGTGCTCTATGGCTGGTCAGCCATCAACTCATCAGAAATCGACGGTGGCCGACAGCCACAGGCGGCGTCCGTCCAGGCTATTGACATAGCGGTTGGCGTAGGTCAAGGTCGGCGCCGACGAACCACGGTACGGCTGGTAGTCGATGAAGTCCTTGTTGAGCAGGTTGTACACGGCCGCGTTCAGGGTGACGCGCTTGTTCAGCTGGTAGCTGGTGCCCAGGTGCAGCATGGTGTAGCCCTTGTAGTCGCCCAGCGCGGCCTTGGCGGCGCGCGTGGAAGCCGAGGTGCCCGGATCGCGGAAGCGCTCGCTGCGGTACTCGGCGCGTAGCCAGCCGTTCCATTCGCGCGAGATATCCCACGACAGGCGTGCATTGACGGCGTGCTTGGGCGTGTCGCTCAGCGGCTTGCCCGCGTTGCTGCCACTCTTCTGTTCGCTTTCCGTGTACGTGTAGTTGGCGCTGGCCGACAAGGTCTTGCCCAGCGGGAAGCGCGTGTTCAGCTCGACGCCGCGTGTGACGGCCTCATCCACGTTGACCGACTGGCCAAACGCATCGACGTTGGGCCAGTTGCCGAAGCTGACGCAGCCTGGACGGTTCGGCGACGGACGATAGTCGCAGTTGACGAGACCGGTGCCCGTCGTGATCTTGTCCTTGAACTCATTGTTGAACAGGGAGCCGCTGGCCGTCCAGCCGGCCAGGTTGTCGAAGTAGGCGCCGATTTCCGTTGTCGTGCTCGTTTCCGGCTTCAAGTCCGGGCTGCCGACGAGGGGGATCGTGCCCTGGCCGCCGAAACCGTTGATGCCGGGCGACAATTGCTCCACGCGCGGCGTCTTGTAGCCCTTGCTGATGCCGCCTTTGACGGTCCAGCTCGGCGTCGCGTTCCACACGGCATACGCGCGGGGGCTGGTCTGGCCGCCGAAGATGCTGTGATCGTCATAACGGGCACCGAAGGTCAGCGCGACGTTCTCCAGCACTTGCCATTCGTCTTCCACGAACAGGGCTTTTTGCGTGAATTCGAATTTCTTTGGCGCCACGCCATCCGTCATTTCCGCCTTCCACCATTGCGCGCCGACGGTCGCCATGTGCTTACCTAATGGCATGACCAGCTTGGTGTCGAACACCTGGCTTTCCACTTCCAGCGTGCGCGCGCTGCCGGCCACGGCGCCGGGCGTGCCTGGCGGGATCGTGCGGCCCAGAGTTTTCGTCTTGTTCACCATATAGCTGCTGTCCACGGTGCCGAAGCCGAAGCGGCCCGTGTGCGACAGGGTCCACTGGTCGCGGTTATATTTTTGTTCCGGGCCGTAGCCGCCCTGCAAGCCCAGGGTGCCCAGCTGTTTCTTCGAATTATCGTAGGTCTGGCGGCCCGCATCCGCGTCGAGGATGACGGTGTGGTAGCGGTTCGGCGTGAAGGCCAGGCGCGCGCCAAAGTTTTCAATGTCCGCACGCACGGGGTTGGCGCCCATGTTCGGCACGACTTCCGTACCGGTACCGTCGTTGTAGCGGATGTCGGCCGCATCGCGGCGCTGCTTGCTGCCGCGCAGGGACAGGCCCAGCAGGTCGGTGGCGATGGGGCCGCTCAGGTAGAAGCGGCCGGCCTTGACGTCGCCGAAGTCCGATTCCTGCTGCACGGTGTAATCGGCCGAGACGGAGCCCATCCACTGCTTGCCCACCTTGCGCGTGATGATGTTGATCACGCCGCCCATGGCGTCCGAGCCGTACAGGGTCGACATGGGGCCGCGGATGATCTCGATGCGCTCGATGGCGGCCAGCGGCGGCATGAAGCTCGTCTGCGTGCCGCCGAAGCCGTTCGGGGTGACGTTGCCGGCCGCGTTCTGGCGCCGTCCGTCGATCAGCACCAAGGTGTAGTCGCTGGGCATGCCGCGGATGCTGATGTTCATGCCGCCCGTCTTGTCGCCCGCCGCGCCCACGTCGATGCCTTCCACGCTTTCCAGCGCCTGCGTCAGGTTGCCGAAACGTTCTTTCGACAGTTCCTGGCGCGTCAGCACCGTGATCGAGGCGGGCGCCTGCTTGATGTCCTGCTCGAAACCGGAAGCGGAGACCACCACTTCCGGCATGCTGGCAGGCGCGCCCGTCTGGGCGTGCGCCGGCAGGCAGGACAGGGCGGCCACGGCCAGGGCCAGGGTGGTGGGACGCGGCAGGCGCGCGCGGCGGGTGCTGTTGG
Organism: Janthinobacterium sp. HH104; assembly: GCF_001758715.1. Classification (NCBI taxonomy): domain Bacteria; kingdom Pseudomonadati; phylum Pseudomonadota; class Betaproteobacteria; order Burkholderiales; family Oxalobacteraceae; genus Janthinobacterium; species Janthinobacterium sp. HH104. The sequence goes on from NZ_LRIB01000042.1 coordinate 14,759, forward strand.
ACATGCAAACTCCTGATGGTGGATGAGTTATTGGTGTGTGTTGCTGTGCAAGCTAATGGGAATCATTGACGCAATAAGAATCATTTACAATTGCGGGCATGGCATCCCAAAAAATATTTCGCTCCGGATCTTGCGCAGAAGTTCTTAAGAGATTCTTAACGGCTGGCGGCGGCCTGCAAACCTGGTCCTTGCGGTGCACCCTGCTGGCCGTGCTGCTGGGCCTGACCTTGGCCCTGTGGGTGGGCAGCGCCGCCATCGTGTACGTGGAAGCGCGCCGCGAAAGCCAGGAATTGTTCGACCAGTCGCTGATCGAGACGGGCCATCTGCTGCTGTCGCTGGTGGAAAAGGATGCGCGCAAACACGGCTTGACGGGGCCGATCGACGTGCCGCTGCGCGGCCATCCGAATCCCCATCAGTATTTGCTGTTCAAGGTGCGCGACGCGCAGCAGCGCGTGCTGTACCGCAATGACGCGGCGTCCGATATCGCCCTGTCGCGCAGCGCGCCGGACGGCCTGTCCTGGACCAGCATCGGCGGCCAGCGCTGGCGGTTGTTTTCGCTGTGGGACCCGCAGCGCACTTTGCAACTGCTGGTGGCCGAGCCGACCAGCCACCGCGACGACATCAGCCGCGGCTTCTTTTACCGCATCGCGCTGTTCGGCCTGCTGCTGGTGGCGCTGGCCACGATCGCCATCTGGTGGAGCATCCATCGCGTGTTTCGCGTGCTGCAGGCGTCGGCCGATGAAGTGTCGGCGCGCACGCCCGATGAACTGGCCGACGTCAGGCTGGCGGGCGCGCCCGCCGAACTGCATTCGCTGCTGCTGGAAATAAACCGCCTGTTCGGCAGGGTGCGGCAAAGCCGCGACAACGAGCAGCGCTTCACGGCCGATGCGGCGCACGAATTGCGCACGCCGCTGGCCGCCATCAAGACCAATCTGCAAGTGCTGCAGCGGGCCCGCAGCGCGGACGAACGCGAGGAATTCATCGCCGCCCTGGGCGCCAGCGTGGAGCGCGCCACGCGCCTCGTCAACCAGCTGCTGGCGCTGGCGCAGCTCGATCCGCAGTCGCAGGCGCAGGATACTGTACTGGCGCTGGCGCCGGGCGACCTGGCGCACCTGCTGGCGCAGCAGGGCGCCCAATGGCAGGCGCTGGCCGCGCCGTACGGACTGTCGCTGAGCGTGAACATGGCGCCGGCGCCGTGCGCGCTGCATGCGGACAGCCTGCAGCTGCTGCTGCGTAACCTGGTCGAGAATGCGCTGCGCTATACGCCTGCGCCGGGCTTTGTGGCCGTCAGCTGCGGCGTGGAGGCGGGAGGCAGCTATCTGCGCGTGACCGATACGGGGCCCGGCATCGCCGAGGAACTGCACGAGCGCGTGTTCGAACGCTTCGTGCGCCTTGGGAGCACAGCGCTGCCCGGCAGCGGCCTGGGACTGTCCATCGTGCGCCGCATCGCCGAACGGCATGGCGCGCACATCGTCCTTGGCGAAGGGCTGCAGGGCAGGGGGCTGGCGGTGACGGTCGTGTTTCCATGACGGCCCCGCCAGGGCAAGGTGCTTAGACCGACTTTATAGCGACTTCAGGAAAGCCAGCAGCGCGTCGCGGTCCGTCTTCGACAGGTTCTCGAAACGCTGGCGTGCCTTGGTCCCTTCGCCGCCGTGCCACAGGATCGCTTCCGTCAGGCTGCGCGCGCGGCCGTCATGCAGGTAGCCGGCCTTGCCGCCATTGCCCATGACTTTTTCCGTGTAGCCGATGCCCCACAGGGGCGCCGTGCGCCACATGCTGCCTTGCGCCTGGCCTTCCGTGAAGGTGTCGGCCAGTTCGGGGCCCATGTCATGCAGCAGCAGGTCGGTGTACGGGCGGATGGTCTGGTTGCGCAGTTCCGCGAACAGATGTCCCGCGCCCGTCTTCATTTCCACCGTGTGGCAGGCGGCGCAGCGCATGCCCTGGAACAGCTTCGAACCGGCGGCCACCTGCTGCGGGTCGACCTTGAGTTCCTCGATCGGCGCCACGCCTTTCGGGAAACCGCTGGCGATGCTGCGCTGTGCCGGCACGGCCACCAGGGCCAGATATTGCGTGATCGACTGCAGGTCCGCTTCCGAGATGCCCGGCTGGGCGCCGCCCGCCGCGCAGGCCACCGGCCCCGCCATGCAGGCGCGGTTGCGGTACACGGGCGAGGTGACGGCCATGTCCAGCAGCAGCGCGTCGGCGGCCTGGTGGCGCAAGGTGGCTTTCGCGGCTTTCCAGCCGAAGCGGCCCAGGCGCACGGCGCCCGTCTCCGGTTCATACACATAGTTGGGCAGGCCCATGACGCCGTCGGCATCCGGCGTGCTGCGCGCGCGCGCCAGGATGTCGGCTTCCGGCACGGCTTCCAGCAAGCCCGTGCCGATCATCGGTGGCGCCGCGCGCAGCGAGACGATTTGCGGCACGGGGCCTTCGAAGGCCAAGGTCGGCTTGCGCAGTTCGACCTGCGTGCCATCTGCCAGGGTACTCTTGCGTGTCGTAAAACCGCCCACGCTGACGCTGTTGCCCCAGTTTTGCGGCACGCCGGACGGCGACACGGCATTCATCTGGATCGCCGTGCCGTATTGCGGGTGCGGCACCTGCTGGCCCGCCGCATTGATGCTGGCGACGCGCACGGCCATCGTGTCGAGGCGCTGGTTCACGGCCATCGGCGCGGGGCTGCGGCCATTGTTGACGTGGCAGGCGATGCAGGCCGACTGGCCGTAGCGCTGTCCCTGCAGGCCGACGGCGGGCGCGTAGCGGTCGTTGCCGCCTTCGTTGTGGTCACCGGTGGTGAAGTTGGTGTGCACCAGGCGGCGGCCCTCGACAAAGCGCTGCATGTTCTGCATGCCGATGTTGTTGTGCGGCTGCTGGAACATGAACAGGGCGTTGTCCGAGTAGTTATACGACACGGAACCGAGGCCGCCGGACAGCGTTTCTTCCGGCAGGGGCACGCCATTGAGGCGCGGCTGCACGCCATACCACGGCCGCAGTCCCGCGCCCACCACATACGTCCATTCGTACGAGTAGTAGCGGATGCCGCCATCATCGCCTTTCGATGCCATTGACGCGGTGGTGGAAAACATCGATGGCGACACTTCGATGATGTCGCCGGCCGTCAGCGCGCGCGCCTTGACGTCGGTGCCGTTTGGCATGCCGACGGCATCGAGGCCGCCATGGCCCGGATATTCCTTGATCAAAAGGGTGCAGGCGCCGTTGATGCCGTTGGCGTTCGTCAGCCTGTCGTTGGCCGGGTAGGCCATCGGCTTGCAGACGGGGACGTTGCGGTCCACCAGTTCGCCCGGCGACATCCAGCCGTAGCCCGTCACGCCGGGACGGTCGAAGCCGCGGAAGAAGGCCACGCCGCCGGACAGGAAATCGACGGTGGTGTACTGGTTGACGATCAAGGTGGGCTTGGTGACGCCGCTTACCTTGCTGTTGTCGATGATTTCCACGCCCCAGGTGCGGTTCTTGAAGTACTGCGGCACGAAAGTCAGGTAGTTGCCCGGACCCTTGTCCTGCGGCAGGCCCGTGACGGGATCGACCGTTTCATTCGGGCCGTAGCCGATCTCATTCCATTCCTCGCCCCGCTCGCGGCCATGGCGCGCCAGGCCGCGCGCGCCGAAGCGCGTCACCAGCGTGCCGTCGGCAAGCGTGAATTGCAGGCTTTCCAGCGGCTGCGCGGCGGCGGGCAGCGGTGTCCAGCCGGCACCGTTGGCGGGGAATTTCAGCGCCGACGTCGCGGTCGACGGCAGGCTGTTGTCGCTGCCCGGCGTCTTGAAGCTCACTTCCAGCAGCGAATAGCCATACTGCGTGGCGCGCGCCACGCCCTGCAGGCGGATGTAGCGGGCATGGATGCCCAGGTTGAAGAATTCCTCGGTGCCGCCGTGGCCATTGCTCACGTAGCGCACTTGCGACCAGTTCTGCCCGTCGTCGGATACCTGCAGCGCGTACTGCTTGCCGTACGCGTTTTCCCACAGCAGTTTCATGTAGCCGACGGGCGTCTTCGCGCCGAAGTCGAACTGTATCCAGGCGCCGTCCTCGAACTTGCTGGCCCAGCGCGTGCCCGTCTTGCCGTCGATCGCCATGGCGGCCGACATGCCGGCGTTTTCCACGGGAGAGGAAGTGGCGGCCACAGGCGAGATGGCCACGCCGGGCTGGCCCGGATCGATGGTGACCGGGGGCGGTTCGGTGACGGGTGGCGTCACGGGCGGCAGTACGGGTGTGCCCGAGAATGCCTGGATTTCAAAGATGGAGTAGCCGTACTGGCCCGCGCGTTTGACGCCCTGCATGCGCAGGTAGCGTCCTTGCGCGTCGAACCCCGTGATGTCCTCGATGCCGCCCTTGCTGTCGCTGACGTTCTGGATGGTGGTCCAGTGCGTATTGTCGTCCGATACCTGCAGCAGGTAGGCGCTGGCGTGCGCGTTTTCCCAGGCGATATGCACGCGCGTGATGCGCTGCGAGGTGCCGAAATCGAGGGTCAGGTATTCGTTGTCGGTAAAGCCGCTGCCCCAGCGCGTGCCGTCGTTGCGGTCGATCGCGGCGCTGGCTGACAGGTCGCCCCGTTCCGCCGAGCTGGCCGTGGCGGCGACTGGCGTCAGTGCCGTTTCGGCCGATGCCTGCGCCAGCAGGTGCTGGGCCATGGCGGGCGTGGCCGGCTTGTCGCCGCCACCGCCGCATGCCGCCAGCAGCAGGGCCACGGCCAGCGGCAGGCGCCGCCTGGAAAAGTGGATGAAGCCGGCCTGGTGCTGCCGGGGCCGAAGCAGGGATGTGTGCATGCGATCTTCCTTGTTTTTATTGGTTATGCGAGATTGGTCAGACGGGCTACCTCCGCATCCCGCCTATGGTGTTGCGCGTGCTTCACCGCCACGGCAGCGCCTTGCGGGCAAAGATAGGGGAACAATTTAATTGCCTTATGGCAATATTATTCTTAAGTTATAGAAGCGCATGAGGCATGTCAAGAAGTCTCGTGCGCTTGTCATCAACTGTTCATATAGCCCGGGTTTTTTGCACTATGCTGGTGCGCAAGGTGAGTAAAAATGTGCGATGGCATGAATAAAATTCAAGAAAAAAATGCATGGCGCGCGACGGGAATGCGGTATCTTCCTGAAATGCCTGCCGCCGACGCGTCCCCTTTTTTTGAGGAAGAACTGAACTTGCCGATTCCGCCTGCCGCACCGATACTCGCGCCGTTCTCCCTGGCCGCCGCGCGCGCCTTGCACCTGGCCGCGCAGGGCTTGCTGCAGGCGCGCCGCAAGAAGGCCGTCAAGGCCGACGTGCTGGCCGCCGTGCGCCAGATGGGCGTGCTGCAGATCGACACCATCCACGTGGTCGCGCGCAGCCCGTACCTGGTGCTGTGGAGCCGGCTGGGCGACTATCCGCAGCCGTGGCTCGAGCAATTGCTGGCCGAGGGCGCGCTGTTCGAATACTGGGCGCATGAAGCGTGCTTCGTGCCCATTGAAGACTATGGCTTGTACCGCCACCGCATGCTGGACCCGGCCGCCATGGGCTGGAAGTATTCGGTCAAATGGATGGCCGAACAGGGCGAGGCCGTCGCTTCCGTGCTCGAACATATCCGCGCCAACGGCGCCGCGCGCTCGGCCGATTTTGAGCGCACGGATGGTCAGGCGGGCGGCTGGTGGAGCTGGAAGCCGGAAAAGCGCTCGCTCGAAGTCTTGTTTACCTCGGGCGTGCTGATGATCGCCAAGCGTCATCAGTTCCAGCGTTATTACGACCTGGCCGAACGGGTGCTGCCGGGCTGGCACGACGGCTTGCTGCCGACCGAAGAACAGGTGCGCCGGCGCCTGCTGCTGGCCAGCGTGAAGGCGCTGGGCCTGGCGCGCGCCAGCTGGATCAGCGACTACTTCCGCACCAAACAGCCGCGCGCCAGCCTGGCGCACGATTTGCAGGCGCTGGTGGACGAGGGTACGCTGCTGCGCTGCACGGTCGATGGCTGGATGGACGCCGTGTACGTGCATGCCGATCACGCGGAACTGGCGTGTGCGGCGGCCGCCGGCAAGCTGGCGCCCACGCTGACGACGATATTGTCGCCGTTCGACCCTGTCGTCTGGGACCGCCGCCGCGCCCTGGAATTGTTCGGCTTCGACTACCGGCTCGAATGCTACACGCCCGCTGAAAAACGCCGCTACGGCTACTTCACCTTGCCGATCTTGCGCCGTGGCGCGCTCGTGGGACGGCTGGACGCCAAGGCGCACCGCGCGCAGGGGCGCTTCGAGATCAAGTCGCTGGCGCTGGAAGACGGCGTGCGCGTCAGTCCCCGCCTGGTGCAGGACGTGGCTGGCGCCGTGCGGCGCCTGGCGCTCTGGCATGTCTGCCCGGATATTGAGATAGCCCAGGCGCAGCCGGCCGCTTTTGGCGCGCTGCTGGCCGAGGCGCTGCACGACGGCGGCGCCGCCGCAAGGCAGGCCGCATGATGCTGCCGCCGGCTCCGCCCGCGCTGCTCGACGCCGACGGCCAGCTATGTTTTGGCCGCTATACGGGCCAGCTGGACGCTTTCGACTGGGCCGCGCTGGCGCCGCCGTACGCGCGCGGCGGCCTCTGGCGCTTGTTCCACCACAAGCGCTGGCATTACGTGGCCCTGTCGACACCGGCCGTATTTTGCGGCGTGGCCATCGTCGACCTGGGCTGGACCAGCACGGCCTTCGCGTATGCCTTCGACCGCCACAAGGGCAAGATCGTGGCCAGCTTTTCGCAGGATGGCATCCCCGGTCTGTGCGCATCGGTGGCGCCGCATGCGGGCGCCAGCAGCCGTTTCCGTTTTTTGTCGCAAAAAATCAGCATTGAGGCCCAGCCCCAGCAGCGTTACCGTTTGCGGCTCGATTGCGGCCATTTCGGCATCGATGCGGAATGGGGCCCGCCCGTGGCGCCCACCCTGCTGGCCATCGGCCCCGTGGGCGAGGGGGGCAGCGTGCATGCGACGCAAAAGTCGGGCGGCTTACCCTTGTGGGGCACCGTGCGCTGCGGCGCCGTCGGCTACAGTTTGGACGATGGCGTGGCCAGCTTCGATTATTCGAACGGACTGCTGGCGCGCGAGACGGAGTGGCGCTGGGCTTCGGCGCACAGCCTGGACCTCGGTTTCAATCTGCAGGCCGGCTATTTCGGCGCGCATGAAAACGCGCTGTGGCTCGATGGCCAGCTGTATCCGCTGGGCCGCGCGCATTTCGATTTCAATCCCGACAATCCGCTGGCGCCGTGGCATGTGTGGACGGACGACGATTTGCTCGACCTGCACTTCAAGCCGGAAGGCGCGCGGCGCGAAGACAAAAACCTGTGGATCGCCGCCAGCCGCTACATCCAGCCCATCGGCACTTTCAGCGGCTGGGTGCGCACCAGCGCGGAGTCTCCCAAGCGTATCGTGGCGCAGCTGGCCGGTGTCACGGAAAGCCACCGTTCGCGCTGGTAGGCGCGTGATTTTTTGCGAAACGCGTGACAAGGTCAAGTTTTTTTGGCAACGCATCCTATACACTGGGACGTGACCAAGCCGCTTCGGCAAACCATGAGGCCAGAACATGAGTATCCGTAATCTCGACAAGCTGTTCAAGCCGGCCTCGGTGGCCCTGATCGGCGCCACGGCGCGCGAGCGCAAGCTGGGCGCCATCGCCCTGTACAACCTGCTGGGCGGCGGCTACCAAGGAGAGATTTGGCCCGTCAATCCCAAGTACGACGAACTGATGGGCCTGAAATGCTACCGCAAGCTGGCGCACTTGCCGAAGGCGCCGGACCTGGCCATCATCTGCACGCCGCCCGCCACCATCACGGCCCTGATCCGCGAACTGGGCGCGCTGGGCACGCGCGCGGCCATCGTCATGACGTCGGGCCTCGTTCCCGTGCGCGAACAGTCGCTGCGCCTGGCCATGCTGAAAGCGGCCAAGCCGCACCTGCTGCGCATCCTGGGCCCCAACAGCATGGGGCTGCTCGTGCCGAAACTGGGCTTGAACGCCAGCTTCGCCCATGTCGGCGCGACGAGCGGCAAGATCGCCTTCGTGTCGCAATCGGGCGCGCTGGTGTCGGGCGTGCTTGATTGGGCCAACGCGCACGGCGTGGGTTTTTCCAAGTTCATTTCGCTCGGCGCCAGCTACGACATCGATTTCGGCGACCTGCTCGACTACCTGGCCGGCGACATCGACACGGCCGCCATCCTGCTATACATGGAAGATATCCAGGCCGCGCGCAAGTTCATGTCGGCCGCGCGGGCGGCCGCGCGCAGCAAACCCGTGATCGTCCTGAAAGCGGGGCGCGAGGCGGAAGGCGCGGCCATGGCGGCCTGGCACACGGGCGCGCTGGCCGGCTCCGACGCCGTGTACGACGCGGCCATCCGCCGCGCCGGCATGCTGCGCGTGTATTCGGCCGAAGAGCTGTTCGACGCCGTGGAAACCCTCACGCACATCCGCTCGCAGCGCGGCGAGCGCCTGGCGATCCTGTGCAACGGCGGCGGCCTGGGCGTGATGGCGACCGATGCGCTGGTGAGCAGCGGCGGCAAGCTGGCCGAGCTGTCGCCCGACACCGTGATCGCGCTGGAAAAGGCGCTGCCACGCGGCTGGTCGCACGACAACCCCGTGGGCTTGCCCGGCGACGCGGCCGTGCAGCGCTATGCCGACGCCATCAAGCCGCTGCTCGACGAGCCGCAAGCGGACGCCTTGCTGCTGCTGCACGCGCCAACGGCCATGGTCTCGTCGATCGACATCGCCGAAGCCGTCACGCCGCTGATCAAGGCCACCTCGCGCACGGTGCTGTCATGCCTGCTGGGCGGCACCACCGTGGCGCCCGCACGCCAGGTCTTCAACCGGGCCGGCATTCCCACCTACGACACGCCGGAAAAGGCCGTGCATGGTTTCATGCAGATCGTGCAGTACCGGCGCAACCAGGAAACCCTGATGCAGGTGCCGGCGCAGCTGCCCATGTCGGCCACGCCGCGCCGCGCCAGGGTGCGCGAAATCGTCGCCGCCGCGCTGGCGGCCGGCCAGACGGTGCTCGGCGAATGCCGCTCGAAAGAGATTTTGGCTGCTTACGGCATTCCCGTCGCCACCACGCGCATGGCAGCCGACGTGGAAGAGGCGCTGGCCGTGGCGGCCGACATCGGCTATCCCGTCGCGCTGAAGATCCATTCGCCCGACATCGCGCACAAATCCGACGTGGGCGGCGTGGCGCTCGACCTCGACACGCCCGACATCCTGCGCACGGCCGCCGCCGCCATGCTCAAGCGCGTGCGCCGCATGCGGCCCGACGCGCTGATCGACGGCTTCACGGTGCAGCAGATGGCGCGCCGGCCGCAATCGCATGAACTGATCGTCGGCGTGACCACCGACGCCGCCTTCGGCCCCGTGATCCTCGTGGGGCAGGGCGGCATCGCCGTGGAAGTAACGGCCGATCACGCCATCGGCCTGCCACCGCTGAACATGGTGCTGGCGCGCGACATGCTGGCGCGCACGCGCGTGTCGAAACTGCTGGCCGGCTACCGCAACCAGCCGCCGGCCGACATCGACGCTATCTGCTACACGCTGATCCAGGTGGCCGAACTGGTGGCCGACATCGGCGAACTGGCCGAACTCGACATCAACCCGCTGGTGGCCGACGCCGATGGCGTGATCGCCCTCGACGCGCGCATCCGTTTGCAGCCGGGCCAGCAGCGCGACCGCCTGGCCATCCGCCCGTATCCGCAGGAACTGGAAGAGCAGGTGACGTGGATGGACCAGCCGATTCTGCTGCGCCCCATCCGCCCCGAGGACGCGCCGCAGCACATGGACCTGTTCCACGCGCTGGACCCGGACGACGTGCGCCTGCGCTTCTTTACTTCCATGCGCGAGCTGCCCGTGTCGCAGCTGGCGCGCCTGACGCAGATCGATTACGACCGCGCCATGGCCTTCATTGCCACGCACACGGGGCCGGACGGCAAGCCGGAAACCCTGGGCGTGGTGCGCGCCGTGGCCGACCCGGATAACATCCACGCCGACTTCGCCATCGCCGTGCGCTCGGCCCTGAAAGGCAAGGGACTGGGCCACATCCTGTTCGAAAAGCTCGTCGATTATTTCCGCAGCCGCGGCACGGAGGCGCTGGTGGGCGAGGCCATGGCGCGCAACAAGGGTATGCAGCGGCTGGTGAAAAGCTTTGGCGGCGACGTCACGCCGTCGGAAGAGCCTGGTGTTGTCAACCTGCATATCGGCTTGCGCGCGCCGTAAAAGAAAGCGCGGCTGGCCCACCGCGGGTTTGTGCAGGATCAAACCGGCCGCTGTCGGTAGTCTTTACACTTTCACTTCCAGGATCAGATATCCAGCCCATTTTCGGGAGTGAGTGCATGCTTACGGCAACATATATATTGGTTTCCCTGTCGGTGGAACAGGCCAGCATCCGCATGAGTCTGCTGGCCTTTCAGAAGTACATGCATGTGCAGCTGCGCCACCAAAGCCGGCTCAACCTGGCCCAGCTGCAGTATGCGGGCGACTGGCTGAGCCGGCTGTACCAGGGCGGCTACTGGCGCAAGGTGGAGATGTATCTGATTCCCGCCATCCGCCAGGCCGCGCCGCATGCGGACGGTTTGCTCAATGAGCTCAACGGCTTGAACCACGCGGCGCTGGAAAGCATCAACGTCGTGCAGCAGCGCGCGGGCGCCGCCATCGACCATTCCGAATTGCAGGCCGAGCAGCTGTGCGCGGCCATCGACGCCTTTTGCGCGGCCTTGCTGCAGCGCCTGGAAAAAGAAGAGCGCGAACTGTTCGCGCTGGCGCGCAAGGTCATCGTCGGCGAAACGTGGTTTGCCATCGCCTACCAGTTCCTCGCCCATGACGCGCGCGCGCAGGAAGCGCGCCGTGGCAAGGCGCAGGTGCTGCCTTTTGTTTTGCCGGCAGCCGGCGGCAGCGCCGAAACGATAGCGGATGGCACAGAGTCCACGTCGCCCGTGCCGCCGCAGCCGCTGCGCGCGCAGGCTTGAACGGGGAGCGAGCGCACACCCCGTTCTCGCGTTTGCGCCGGGGACGCCGCCCTGATTTTGCGCTGGCGCTCCCATGGGGGAAATGCTGTGTTACTCACTGTGCTAATCACTGTGTTACTCAATTGGTAACTTGTACATACCTGTCCGATGCAATACCCCGGGCTTTGTTATGATGGTGGTTTTGATCCACGCGAAACCCGTCATGTTCGAATTTCTCTTCAAGCGTTCTGCCAGCAAGACTGCCGCACCCGATCCTGTCGTGGCAGAACAGGCCGCCGCCTCGGCGCAGAGCGCATCGCGCCGCGCCGAACAGGTTGCGCGTGCCCATGCCGTGGCTGGCGACGAAGCCGCCGCTGCCGATTTCATCATGTCCAGCGAATTTGCCGATGCCCGCCTGATCGCGGCCGAACACGTCCATGCCTTGCCCTTGCTGGAAAAAGTCCACCACGCCATGCGCAACACGGACCGCCGCGTTGCCAAACTGATGCAGGGTCGCATTGACCTGATCCGCCACCAGGCAGCCGAGACGCAACGCGCCCAGGCCAGCATCGACACGGCACAGCGCCTGTTGAACGATGAAAAGCTGAGCCCGAACCAGGTTGCCGAGCTGGACCGCCAATGGCAAGTCATCAAGGCCACGCCCGAGCTGGCGACGGCGTTTGCCGCCGCGCGTGCCGCGCTGGCCGCCCGCCTGGAAGCGCAAGTGGCGCTGCAGCGCGCCGTGATCGACGCCGTTGCCGCCACGCGTGCCTTGGCTGCCAGCGGCCAGTCCGCCGGCGAGCTGGCGCAGGCGCTGGCACGCCTCGACGCAGAACATGCGCAGCATGCGCAATCGCCCGAGCGCGCCTCCGTGCCGAAACACCTGGAAACCGATTTCATCCAGGCGCGCGAGCAGGCGCAGTCCGCCTTGCAGGCGCTGCAGCAGCACCAGGCCGTGTTCGACGTGCGCCAGGCCGCGCTGGCAGAATGGCAGGCGCAGGACGCCGCCACTCTGGACGTGGATGTCTTGAAACGCGCTTGGCAAGCCTTGCCGCGCCTGCCGGAGTCGCCATTGTCCGACAGCTTGCAGCAGCAATTTGCGGCCGTGCTGGCCAGCGCGCCGGCGCCCGTGCACGCGGTGCCAGAGGCCGCAGCGGCCCATGCCGAGCCTGTACCTGTACCGCGCAAGCCGCGCCAGGAACACGCACCCGTGTCGAAAGAAGCGACAGAGCAATTCTTCAAGGTGCTCGACGCCATGGAAGCGGCCCTGCAGGATGGCTTGCTGCACGTGGCTTCCGAACACGACAAGACTTTGCGCGACACCAAGCACGGCCGTTTGACGCCGGCGCAAGCTGACCGCCTGGCCCATGTGCGCGCAGAGTTCAAGCGCCTGGCCGACTGGGCGCGCTGGGGCGGCAACGTGTCGCGCGAGGAACTGGTCAAGGCGGGCGAGGAATTGCCGGCGCAGCAACTCCCAATGGCCGAGCTGGCCAAGAAAGTGGGCAGTCTGCGCGAGCGCTGGAAGTCGCTCGACACCTTGTCCGGTCCCGCACCGAAGTCTTTGTGGGAACGTTTCGACGCGGCCTGCAGCGTGGCCTATGCGCCAGCGGCCCAGCATTTCAAGCAGCTGGCCGAAGAGCGCCACGGCAATGCGGCGAAGGCCCAGGAACTGATCGCGGAAACGGCGGCCCTGGCGGCCGAAGAGAGTACCGACTGGAAACACGTCGCGTCCGCCTCGCAGCGCTTGCGCCAGGCGTGGACGCGCCTGGGCACCATCGACCGCAAGGAAAAGAAACGCCTGGACGCGGAATTTGGCGCCGCGCTGGACGCCCTGTCGAAGCCGCTCGATACGCAGCGCCAGATCGAGACGGCGCGCCGCGAACAATTGATCGTCGAAGTGGGCTTGCTAAAGCCTTCGGAGCGCAACACGGTCGACATGCTGAAAGCCTTGCAGGATAAATGGCAGGAACTGGCGAAAGCCTTGCCGCTCGAGCGCCGCGCGGAACAGGCGCTGTGGCAGCGTTTCCGCGCCGCCTGCGACGACATCTTCGCCAAGCGCAAGGAAACGGCCCACGCGGCGGACCACGAGCGCCGCGAACACCTGCATGCGCGCGAAGCGCTGTGCGCGGCGCTGGAAACGGCCGTCGTGCCCGAGGGCGATGACAAGAGCCGCACCGCCTTCATCAACCACTTGCTGCGCGACACCCGCGCCGCCTGGAACGCCACGGGCCCCGTGCCGCGCGCCAGCGAAGCGAAGATCGAGCAGCGCTACCAGGCGGCCGTCGCCGGCGTGCAAGCGCAGGCGGACGCCATCGCCGAACGGGCTGGCGCGGCCCAGGCCAATGCCCTGCGCGACAAGCTGCGCCTGGTGCAGTCGCTGGAAGCGGCACTGGCTGATGGCGCTGGCACCGATGCGCAAGCATGGAGCGAGCGCTGGAGCGCCTTGCCGCCGCTCGACGCACAATACGAACGCAGCCTGCAGCAGCGCTTTGCCGCCGCCCAGGCCGCGCTGGGCGAGGGCAGCGCCGCCTACGTGCGGCAATTGCAGGCCAACCAGGAGCGCTTGCTCGATGAAGTGTTGCGCCTGGAAATCGTCGCCGGCGTCGACAGCGGCGCCGAATTTGCCCGCGACCGCCTGAAAATGCAGGTGGAAGTGCTGCAATCGTCGCTGAAATCGGGCCAGAAGCCGCTCACGCAAGCGTCGCAGCTGATGCAGCTGTGCGCGATTGCCGCCGCCACCGATGCGCGCACGGCCAGCCGCATCGAAACCTTGTTGCGCCGTATCGGAGGCAACGTCAAATGAGTACCACCGTCCGCGTCCAGCAGGCTGATTTTGACTTGAGTCAAGAAATCGCACAATTGCGTGCAGGCAACCCCAAGGTGGGCGCCGTCGTCGGCTTCGTCGGCACGGTGCGCGACATGAACGAAGGACTCGACGTGGCCGCCATGGAGCTCGAGCACTATCCGGGCATGACGGAAAAGTCCATTGTAGCCATCGTCGAGCAGGCGCGGGGCCGCTGGCCCCTGTCCGGCGCGCTGGTGATCCACCGCGTGGGGCCCCTGCTGCCGCAGGAGCAGATCGTGCTGGTGGCGGTCTCGTCCGCCCACAGGGGCGAGGCCTTCGCCGCCTGCGAGTTCATCATCGACTACCTGAAGACGGAAGCGCCATTCTGGAAGAAGGAAGACACGCCCGAAGGGGCGCGCTGGGTCGATGCGCGCGACAGCGACGAGACGGCGTTAAACAAGTGGGCCGCAAAAGCAAGCGCCATTTGAATCGTACGGGTCCCGCACCGTAGCTTTTGCCCAAATGCATCGGTTTTCTGCTTTGTGTATGCTTGAAAAGTACTCTCTCACCCCAATTTGGTTAACAACTAATTAACCGGGAGCGCTTTTCATGCGACAAGACAAACTCACTACCAAATTACAGGAAGCCCTGGCCGATGCGCAAAGCTTGGCCGTGGGCAACGACAACCCCTATATCGAACCAGTCCATTTGCTGACGGCCCTGCTGAACCAGGACGACGGCGGCGCCCGCTCGCTGTTGCAGCGTGCCGGCGTCAACGTGGGCGGCCTGTCGAAAGCCCTGGGAGCCTCGATCGAACGCTTGCCCAAGGTATCGGGCACGGGCGGTGACGTGCAGGTCAGCCGCGAATTCGTGGCCTTGCTGAACCTGGCCGACAAGGAATCGCAAAAGGCGGGCGACCAGTTCGTGTCCAGCGAAATGGTCTTGCTGGCGATGACGGACGACAAGTCCGACTGCGGCAAGCTGGCGCGTGAAAACGGCCTGACCCGCAAGGCACTGGAAGCGGCCATCGACGCAGTGCGCGGTGGCAACAAGGTCGACTCGCAAGAGGCCGAAGGCCAGCGCGAAGCCCTGAAAAAATACACCTTGGACCTGACGGAGCGGGCGCGCAAGGGCAAGCTCGACCCTGTGATCGGCCGCGACGATGAAATCCGCCGCACCATCCAGATCCTGCAGCGCCGCAGCAAGAACAATCCCGTGCTGATCGGCGAACCGGGCGTGGGCAAGACGGCCATCGTTGAAGGCCTGGCGCAGCGCATCGTCAATGGCGAAGTGCCCGAGTCCCTGAAAGGCAAGCGCGTACTGTCGCTGGACATGGCCGCCTTGCTGGCCGGCGCGAAATTCCGCGGCGAGTTCGAGGAACGCCTGAAATCCGTGCTGAAAGAACTGGCCATGGATGAAGGGCAAACCATCGTCTTCATCGACGAGATGCACACCATGGTGGGCGCGGGCAAGGCCGAAGGTGCGATGGACGCGGGCAATATGCTGAAACCGGCGCTGGCGCGCGGCGAGCTCCATTGCGTGGGCGCGACGACCCTCGACGAATACCGCAAGTACATCGAGAAGGATGCCGCGCTGGAACGCCGTTTCCAGAAGGTGCTTGTCGACGAGCCGACCGTGGAAGCGACGATCGCCATCCTGCGCGGCTTGCAGGATAAATACGCGCTGCACCACAAGGTGGAGATCACGGACGCGGCCATCATCGCCGCCGCCGAGCTGTCGCACCGCTACATCACGGACCGCTTCCTGCCCGACAAGGCGATCGACCTGATCGACGAGGCGGCGGCGAAGATCAAGATCGAGATCGATTCGAAGCCGGAAGTGATGGACAAGCTGGAACGCCGCTTGATCCAGCTGAAAATCGAGCGCGAAGCCGTCAAGAAGGAAAAGGACGAAGCGTCGTTGCGCCGCCTGGGCCTGATCGAGGAAGAGATCGTCAAGCTGCAGCGCGAATACAATGACTTCGAGGAAATCCTGAAGGCGGAAAAAGCCGTGGTGCAAGGCAGCACGCACATCAAGGAAGAGATCGAAAACGTCAAGCTGCAGATGGAGCAGGCCACGCGCGAGAGCAACTGGCAGAA
Source organism: Janthinobacterium sp. HH104 (assembly GCF_001758715.1). Classification (NCBI taxonomy): domain Bacteria; kingdom Pseudomonadati; phylum Pseudomonadota; class Betaproteobacteria; order Burkholderiales; family Oxalobacteraceae; genus Janthinobacterium; species Janthinobacterium sp. HH104. The sequence goes on from NZ_LRIB01000042.1 coordinate 30,564, forward strand.
AGTGTCGGAGCTGCAGTACGGCAAGCTGCCGCAGCTGGAAGCCCAGCTTAAGCAGGCTGACAGCGGCATGCCGAAACTCGACCCCGACCAGCCGAAGCTGCTGCGCACGGAAGTGGGCGCCGAGGAAATCGCCGAAGTGGTGTCGCGCGCGACGGGCATACCCGTGTCGCGCATGATGCAGGGCGAACGCGACAAGCTCTTGCACATCGAAGAGAAGCTGCATGAGCGCGTCGTGGGCCAGGATGAAGCGATCACGGCCGTGGCTGACGCCATCCGCCGCTCGCGCGCCGGCTTGAGCGATCCGAACCGTCCGTATGGTTCGTTCATGTTCCTGGGGCCGACGGGCGTCGGCAAGACGGAATTGAGCAAGGCGCTGGCCACTTTCCTGTTCGATACGGAAGAATCGATGATCCGCATCGACATGAGCGAGTTCATGGAGAAGCATTCCGTGGCCCGTCTGATCGGCGCGCCACCGGGCTACGTGGGCTACGACGAGGGCGGCTACCTGACGGAAGCCGTGCGCCGCAAGCCGTACAGCGTGATCCTGCTCGACGAAGTGGAAAAGGCGCATGCCGACGTCTTCAACGTGCTGCTGCAAGTGCTCGACGACGGACGTATGACGGATGGCCAGGGCCGCACGGTGGACTTCAAGAATACCGTCATCATCATGACCTCGAACCTGGGTTCGCATAAAATCCAGGCGATGGAAAGCGATGATCCCGGTGTCGTGAAGCTGGCCGTGATGGCCGAGGTACGCTCGCACTTCCGTCCCGAGTTCGTCAACCGCATCGACGAAATCGTCGTGTTCCACGGCCTCGACGAGAAAAACATCGGCGCGATCGCGAAGATCCAGCTGAAGATTCTCGAAGAACGCCTGGCGCGCATGGACATGCAGCTGAGCCTGACCGACGCGGCCTTGCAGCAAATCGCCGAAGCGGGCTACGACCCGGTGTATGGCGCCCGTCCGCTGAAACGGGCGATCCAGCAGCAGATCGAAAATCCGCTGTCGAAGCTGATCCTGGAAGGCAAGTTCGGCCCGAAAGACGAGATCCGCATCGACGCCCAGAACGGCAACCTGGTGTTTACGGGTGCGCAGGTGGGGTTGGATAAGGTGTAATGTCGCAAAGGCCGGGGTCAGACCCTCGTCATTGTTAGCGCTGAATTTTGCGTTGGCGGTGTTGGGGGTCTGACCCCAGCGGTGAAAGCAGGGCGGTATGAGGCTAGACCTGATGCCGCCCTTCTTGCTATCATCGTCACTATTTTCTGACTAATTCCGGAGGCGGTACGATGGCAAACACATGGCAAGCAGGGCGGCGCATTGGAGTGGGATTGGCCTTGGCGGCGGCCGTACTGGCTTTGCCTGCGCACGCTCAGGCTCAGGAAGAGAAGGTCCTGAACATCTATAACTGGTCGGACTATATCGGCGACGATACGATCAAGAATTTTGAGAAGGAAACGGGCATCAAGGTGCGCTACGACGTTTTCGACAATAACGAAATCCTCAATGCGAAACTGGTGGCGGGCAAGTCCGGCTACGATATCGTCGTGCCGACGGCCCAGTGGGCGCGCCTGCAGATCGATGCGGGCCTGCTGCGTAAACTCGACAAGAGCAAGCTGACGAACCTGGGCAATCTGGACCCGAACCTGCAGGCCAAGCTGTCGAAGATCGACCCGAACAACGATTACCTGGTCGACTGGCTGTGGGGCTACACGACGGTGGGCATCAACGTCAACAAGGTCAAGGCCGCGCTGGGCGGCATGCCCATGCCCGACAACGCGTGGGAACTGATCTTCGATCCGAAATATGCAGCCAAGCTGAAATCGTGCGGCGTATCCTTCCTCGACTCGCCGTCGGAAGTGCTACCGGCCGCCCTGCAATACCTGGGCAAGCCCGCGTACTCGAAAACGGCCGCCGATTACCAGGAGGCGGGCAAGGTGCTGCAGGCGATCCGTCCCTACGTGACCCTGTTCAGCTCCTCAGGCTACATCAATGACATGGCCAACGGCTCCGTCTGCGTGGCGCTGGGGTGGTCGGGCGACATCAATATCGCGCGCCAGCGCGCCATCGATGCGAAGAACGGCAACGTGATCCAGGTGCTGGTGCCGAAGACGGCCGCCTTGATGTTCGACACCATGGCCATCCCGGCCGACGCGCCGCACCCGAACAATGCGCACCTGTTCATCAACTATATTTTGCGCCCGCAAGTGCATGCCAGCCTGAGCAACAAGGTGTTTTATGCGAATCCGAATCTGGCCAGCATCAAATATGTGCGCAAGGACATCGGCGAGAACAAGGCCATCTTCCTGTCGGACGCCGACAAGCAGCGCATGGCCGCGCCTGAAGCGACCACGGCCGATATCCGCCGCTTGATGACGCGCATCTATACGAAGTTTAAAACGGGAGTGTAAGACGGGAGTATAAAAACGATGATGGCGCGAGGGACGGGCCTGTTTGGCCGTCGCTGGCGCCATGCGATAGTGCCGAGGTGAGCGCTACTCGTGATAGCGGTCCATCAGCTTATGGTGGCTGCCGCGCATTTCTTCGACCAGTTCAAAGGCGACAAAGCCGATGATGGCGGCGAAGATGGCGATGAAGAGAAAAACGAGGAAGGTAATTAACATGGTCTTTCAGCCGCCGTTGGACGGCTGTCCGCTGGGTTGCTCAATGTGCGGGAGCAGGGCTCTTGCACGTAGTTGATGCAATTAAACTCTAGCAGATCGGCAGCGCTTTACAAGGCTGCTGAGTTGCGAACGCCACTAGTATTTGTCCCAGCGCACTTTTTGCGCATTTCTCCGCATCGCCCCCTTATTTCACGACCCTTACTTCACCACCAGGTCATGCGCCATCACGGCCTTCAAATAGACGCTGACGGGGTCGCCTGGCTCGCGCTGCGAAAACCACCAGGCGCTGGCCTTGCGCATTTCCCATTCCTGCTCCTCGCCCGTCAGCAGCAGGGCGGCCGCCTGGCCCAGGGTGGGCTGGTGGCCGACGATGAGCACGGTTTCCTTGCCGCCGGGCCAGTTGGCCGCCTTCAGGATGTCTTCCGCCTCGGCGCCGGGCGCCAGTTCCGGCATCAGCTTGAACTTGCGCCCCAGCGCCTCCGCCGTTTGCAGGGTGCGCAGGGCGGGGCTGACGAGGATACGGCAATTTTCCGGTAGTTGCGAGGCCAGCCATTCCCCCATGCGGCGCGCCTGTTTCTGGCCTTTGACGGTCAGGGCGCGTTCGAGGTCGGGGACGCCCGGCTCGGCTTCTGCGTGTCGCCACAAGATGAGATCCATGCTGTACTCCTCTGTGTAGAATTGCCTATTCGCCGACCTCCGCGCCCGGCGTGCCCAGTGTGTGCATCAGGTATTGCTGGGCGCTGAACGGCGTTTGCTTGCCGCGCGGCTTGCGGCGTGCGTAATGACCGGTCGGCTCCAGTTCCCATGCATTTGTATTATCCTTCAAATACGGATTCAAGCCCTCGGCGATCACGCGCCGTTTCAGCGCCCGGTCAAGCACGGGGAACGCCACTTCCACACGGCGGAACAGGTTGCGGCTCATCCAGTCGGCGCTGGCCAGGTAGACATCGTGCGCCAGGTCGTTGCGAAAGTAATAGATGCGGCTGTGTTCGAGGAAGCGGCCGATCACGGAGCGCACCTTGATGTTTTCCGACAGGCCAGGCACGCCCGGCTTCAGGGTGCAGGCGCCGCGCACGATCAGGTCGATCTTCACGCCATCGGTCGAGGCCGCATACAGGGCGCGGATCACGGATTCGTCGACCAGCGCGTTGACTTTCACGATGATGCGCCCGCGCCGGCCCGAACGGGCGATCTTCGCCTCGTTGCGGATGGCCTTGATGATCTCGCTTTGCAGGCCGAACGGCGCCAGCCACAAGTGGTTCAGGTTGTGCGGCTTGGTCAGGCTGGTCAGGTGGATGAAGACTTCATTGACTTCGACGGCCAGGTCCTGGTTCGCCGTCAGCAAACCGAAGTCCGTGTACAGCTTGGTCGTTGTCGGGTGATAGTTGCCGGTGCCTAAGTGGGCGTAGAAGCGCAGCGCGCCTTCTTCGCGGCGGATGACGAGCGCTACCTTGGCATGGGTTTTCAATCCCACGACGCCGTACACGACCTGTGCGCCCGCCTGTTCCAGTTTGTCGGCCCAGTTGATATTGGCTTCTTCGTCGAAACGCGCCATCAATTCCACGATGACGGTCACTTCCTTGCCCATCTTCGCCGCCGTGATCAGCGACTCCATCAGGTCCGAGTTCATGCCCGTGCGGTAGATCGTCTGCTTGATGGCGACGACGGACGGGTCATAGGCGGCGCTGCGGATGAAGTCGATCACCGTCTGGAACGACTGGTAGGGGTGGTGCAGCAGGATGTCGTGCTTGCTCAGCGCGGCAAAGATGTCGTTGCCGATGGCTTTATGCGCGAGGCCGGGGAAGAACGGCGGGAAGCGCAGCTCGGGCTGCTTGACGTGGTCGATCATTTCCGACAGGCGCACCAGATTGACGGGGCCGTTGACGCGGTACAGCCGGCTTTGATCCAGGCTGAACTGGTCGAGCAGGAATTGCGACAATTCTGGCGGGCAATTGCGCGCCACTTCCAGGCGCACCGAGGTGCCGAACTGGCGGCCGACCAGCTCGCCTTTCAGGGCCTGGCGCAGATTCTTGACTTCGTCCTCGTCCACCCACAGGTCGCTGTCGCGCGTGACGCGGAACTGCGAATAGGCAATTACTTCGCGCCCGGCGAACAGGTCCGAGATGTGCGCATGGATGACAGACGACAATAAACAGAAGGACACGCCATCGCCGGAAATTTCGTCCGGCAGCTTGATGACGCGCGGCAAGACGCGTGGCGCCTTGACGATGGCGATCGCCGTGCCGCGGCCGAACGCATCCTTGCCGCTCAGCGAAACGATGAAATTGAGACTTTTATTGACTACTTGCGGGAACGGGTGGGCCGGGTCGAGGCCGATTGGCGTCAGCAGGGGGCGCACTTCGCGGTCGAAATACTGCTTGACCCACGCGCGCTGCGCCTCGTTGCGGTCGCTGTCGCGCAGCAAATGCACGCCCGCTTCGCGCAGGGCCGGCAAGACTTCGCTATTTAATATCTCGTACTGGCGTTCCACCAGCGCATGGCATTCCTTGCCGATGCGCTCCAGGTTGGCCGCCAGGGCAGGGTGGCCGGCCAGCGAACCGCCGATGCTGCCAGCCGCCAAGAGGCTGGCCACGCGCACTTCGAAGAACTCATCCATATTGCTGCTGACGATGCACAGGTAGCGCAGGCGCTCGAGCAGCGGAATGTTCGGGTCTTCCGCCTGGGCCATCACGCGCCGGTTGAAAGTCAGTTGCGACAACTCGCGGTCAAGCAGGATGCCCGATTTGGTCACTTCCGTGTGCAGTTCAGGTTTCATATTCTTTTGTCTTTGCAGATAGTTAATTCTAGCCGTATTTCATCATGTATGACGCGTTGTGAGTGTAATCATGAAATATGACGTAAGCGTGACATAAGCTGTCATAAAGCGTCGCCGGTCCTGTCATTTTTCGCGCCGAAAATGGCAATTTCCCGGGCGTAGGCAATTATTTCAGGATTTTTTACCCATGTCATAAAGCTGTCATATTCGCTTGCTAGACTGCGCAGCATTCAACCGGGACTTTGAGCCCTAACAACCCTGAGGACTTGATATGCAAATGAAGCAAATGTTCAAATTTATCGTCGTGGGTGCTTCGGCAGCGATGGCATTTTCTTCCGCTTCCGTCATGGCGGCAGATATGACAGGTGCTGGTGCAACCTTCCCGTACCCGATCTACGCCAAATGGGCTGAGACGTACAAAGCCAACACGGGCAATGGCCTGAACTACCAGTCCGTCGGTTCCGGCGCTGGCATCAAGCAAATCAAGGCAAAAACTGTTGAATTCGGCGCTTCGGACATGCCTTTGAAGGCGGAAGAGCTGGAAGAAGCGGGCCTGATGCAGTTCCCGGCCATCATGGGCGGCGTGGTCACGATCGTCAACCTGGACGGCGTAACCCCAGGCCAGCTGAAAATGACGGGTAAAGTCGTTGCCGACATCTACCTGGGCAAGATCACCAAGTGGAGCGCGCCTGAAATCGCCGCACTGAACAGTGGCGTCAAGCTGCCGGACACGGAAATCACCGTGGTGCACCGCGCCGACGGTTCGGGCACGTCGTTCCTGTTCACCGACTTCCTGTCGAAAACCAACCCGGAATTCAAATCGAAAATCGGCGCTGGCTCGGCTGTGAAATGGGCCGTGGGCGTGGGCGGCAAGGGTAACGAAGGCGTCGCCGCCAACGTGCAGCGTATCAAGGGTTCGATCGGCTACGTCGAGTGGGCTTACGCCAAGAAAAACAAGATGTCGCACACCCAGCTGCAAAACAAGGACGGCAACTTCCTGCAGCCTGACGACGAAAACTTCAAGGCAGCAGCCGCTTCGGCACCTTGGACGCAAACCCCAGGCTTCGGCGTGGTCCTGACCGACCAGGCTGGCAAGAACAGCTGGCCTATCACGGGCGTGTCGTTCATCCTGATGCACAAAGTCCAGGCTGACGCAGCCAAGGCCAAAGAAGTCCTGAAATTCTTCGACTGGGCCTACAAGAACGGTGGCGCCGCTGCCGTTGAACTGGACTACGTGCCGATGCCGGCATCGGTCGTGAAACTGGTGCAGGAATCGTGGAAAGCCAACCTGAAAGATTCTTCCGGCAAGTCGATCTACTAATCGCATAGCCTGAGTCATTCATCCTTGCCCCGCCAGCAGCACGGCGGGGCAGGGAGTTAGCCAGGACCGCCCGCAAGCCCTTGCAGGCGTTCCCGGCTAAAAGAGCACGATAAAAATAGCAGTACCTGCAGTACCACCCATATGGCACACTATGAGCGCACAATCTACCTCCTCCACGATCCCCATGCCAGGCGGCACCATGACCGATTCCATCAGTCACGCGCAAATGCTTTCCACCATGCGCAAGCAGCGCTTCCAGGATTTCATGTTCCACAAGGTGACGATGCTGTTCGCCCTGTCGGTGCTGATCGTCCTGGTCGGCATCATCATTTCGCTGATCATGGAATCGATACCGGCCTTCAAGACCTTCGGCCTGCATTTCATCGTGTCCGCGGAATGGGACCCCGTCAATGACCAGTACGGCGCCCTGATCCCCATCATCGGCACCCTGGTGACGTCGGTCATCGCCTTGCTGATCGCCTTTCCCGTCAGCTTCGGCATTGCCCTGTTCCTCACGGAAATCTGCCCGGCCTGGCTGCGCCGCCCGCTGGGCACGGCTGTCGAGCTGCTGGCCGGCGTGCCATCGATCATCTACGGCATCTGGGGCCTGTTCGTGTTTGCGCCCCTGTTTGCCGACCACGTCCAGCCCATCCTGAAAGCTACCCTCGGCAACGTGCCTGTCATCGGCCAGCTGTTCAGCGGCCCCATGATGGGCATCGGCCTGCTGACGGCCGGCCTGGTGCTGGCCATCATGATCATCCCCTTCATCGCTTCCGTGATGCGCGACGTGTTCGAGATCGTTCCTGCCGTGCTGAAGGAATCCGCATACGGCCTGGGCTGCACGCGCTGGGAAGTGGTGCGCAAGATTGTCTTGCCATACACCAAGACCGGCGTCGTCGGCGGCGTCATGCTGGGCCTGGGCCGCGCGCTGGGCGAGACCATGGCCGTGACCTTCGTCATCGGTAACGCGAATAAACTGTCGTGGTCGCTGTTTGCCGCCGGTAACAGCATCACCTCCTTGCTGGCGAACGAGTTCGGCGAAGCGCAATCGGCGCTGCACGTGTCCTCGCTGTTCTCGCTGGCCCTGATCCTGTTCGTCATCACCTTTATCGTCTTATCCGCCGCCAAGCTGATGCTGGCTGGCATGTCCCGCAAGGAAGGCACGAAATGAGCCAAGTAAGCACTCTCGACGCTCCGGCCAAGCCGGCCATGAACCCTGTCTACCGCAAGCGTTTGCTGATGCACCGTGTCGGCATCGCTCTGTCGGTGGGCGCCATGGCCCTGGGCCTGGCCGTGCTCGTGTGGATTCTGTTCACCCTGGTGATCAAGGGTTTTGGCGCACTGTCCATCGACCTGTTCACGCAAACGACGCCCGCTCCCGGCAGCGAAGGCGGCGGCTTGATCAATGCCATCGTCGGCAGCGCCCTGATGGTGGGCCTGGCCACCGTCGTCAGCACCCCGATCGGCATCCTGGCCGGCATCTACCTGGCCGAATACGGCGAAGAAAACAAGCTGGCGCAAGTGACGCGTTTCGTCACCGACATCATGCTGTCGGCGCCATCGATCGTCATCGGCCTGTTCGTGTATGCGCTGTACGTGGCCCATGTGAAACACTTCTCCGGTTATGCGGGCGCCATCGCGCTGTCGCTGATCGCCGTGCCCGTGGTCGTGCGCACGACGGACAATATGCTGCGTCTGGTGCCGAACAGCCTGCTGGAAGCCGCGTTTGCCCTCGGCGCGCCGCGCTGGAAAGTCGCTACCCTGGTGCGCTTGCGCGCCGTGAAGGCTGGCGTGATCACCGGCGTACTGCTGGCATTGGCCCGCATCGCCGGCGAAACGGCGCCGCTGCTGTTCACGGCCCTGAATAACCAGTTCCAAAGCTTCAACATGAATGCGCCGATGGCCAACTTGCCGTCCGTCATCGCATCGTTTGCGATGAGCCCGTACGACAACTGGCGCTCGCTGGCCTGGGGCGGCGCACTGCTGATCACCTTCAGCGTGCTGGCCTTGAATATCCTGTCGCGCACCGTGTTCAGCCAAAAAGTCCCTAATTAAACAGATACCGAGCGAAGCGAACCCATATGAATACGCAAATGAATCCAGCACAAGACCTGGCACCAAAGAAAAAAACCATCGAGATTTCGGGCCTGAACTTTTTTTACGGCAAAACGCAAAGCTTGCATAACGTCAACCTGGACATCCACGAGAAGAAGGTCACGGCCTTCATCGGCCCGTCCGGTTGCGGCAAGTCGACCCTGCTGCGTACGCTGAACCGCATGTATGACCTGTACCCGGGCCAGCGCGCGGAAGGCTCGATCCTGTACCGCGGCCGCAACGTGCTCGACGCGGACCAGGACGTCAACATGCTGCGCGCCAAGGTCGGCATGGTGTTCCAGAAGCCGACGCCGTTCCCCATGTCCGTCTACGACAACATCGCCTTCGGCGTGCGCCTGTATGAAGACCTGTCGAAGGGCGAGATGGACGAGCGCGTCGAGTGGGCCCTGAAAAAGGCGGCGCTGTGGGGCGAAGTCAAGGACAAGCTGACGAAAAGCGGCCTGTCGCTGTCGGGCGGCCAGCAGCAGCGCTTGTGCATCGCGCGCGGCGTGGCCGTCAAGCCTGACGTCTTGCTGCTCGATGAGCCGACCTCGGCGCTGGACCCGATCTCGACCTCGAAGGTGGAAGAACTGATCAGCGAACTGAAACAGGATTACACGATCGCCATCGTGACGCACAATATGCAGCAGGCGGCGCGCTGCTCCGACTACACGGCCTATATGTATCTGGGCGAGCTGGTGGAATTCGGCGAAACGGACCAGATCTTCATGAATCCGGCCCGCAAGGAAACGCAGGATTACATCACGGGCCGCTTCGGCTGATCCGCCCCGCGCATACACAACAACTGAATACGGAGAGACAGCATGATAGGCGAACATTCATCCAAGCAATACGACAACGAACTCGAAGCGATCCGCTCGAAAGTGCTGCTGATGGGCGGCATCGTTGAAACCCAGTTCCTCGACGCGATGACGTGTTTCCGCATCGGCAATGCCGAGCGCGCGGATCGCGTGATGCGCGAAGACGACGTCGTCAACCAGCTCGAAGTGTCGCTCGACGACGCGTGCAGCCACTTGATCGTGCGCCGCCAGCCGGCCGCCAACGACTTGCGCACCATCATGGCCACCATCAAGGTGATTACCGACCTCGAGCGCGTAGGCGACGAGGCGACCAAAATCGCCCGCGTGGCGAAGAATCTGCACAAGCGCGGCAACGGCGTCGTCAACCATTACGAGATGGTGCGCGGCATTGCCAACACTGCCACCGACATGCTGCATGATGCGCTGGACGCATTCGCGCGCAACGATGGCAAACAGGCATTACAATTAATTGCGCAAGACGCCATCATCGACCATGAGTTTCGGTCTATCATGCGCAACCTGATTACCTTTATGATGGAAGACCCGCGCACGATTTCGGCGGCGCTCGATACCCTGTGGGTGGCCAAGGCCATCGAACGGATCGGCGACCATGCGAAAAACATCGCCGAATACGTGATTTACGTGGTTGAAGGCAAGGACATCCGCCACACCAAGGTGGCTGCTCCCGCCATTTCCGAGGAGCTCCCTGAGTAAGCTTTATGGCATCTGATAAAACCACGGTATTGATTGTTGAAGATGAGCCGGCCATCGTTGAACTGGTGACCTATTCGTTGCGCGAATCCGGCTGGAATTGCTGTTCTGTACAAAACGTCGCCGATGCCTGGGAATTCATCCAGCACCGCACGCCGCACCTGATCCTGCTCGACTGGATGTTGCCGGATCAAACAGGCTTGCGCCTGCTGTCGCGTATCCGCGCCGACCGCAATTTCGCCGCCATCCCCGTCATCATGCTCACCGCCAAGAGCATGGAAGAAGACAAGCTGGCCGGCCTGAACAGCGGGGCCGACGATTACGTCACCAAGCCGTTCTCGCCGCGCGAGCTGCTGGCCCGCGCCAAGGCTCTCTTGCGACGCAAGAGTCCGGAACACGCGCAGGCGCCCATGCGCGCCGGCAACGTGGCCCTGGACCCGGTCAGCTGCACCGTGATGATGGATGAACAGAAGATCGATATCGGCCATGCCGAATACAAGCTGCTGAAATTCCTGCTGGCCCATCCGGAGCGCGTGTTTTCGCGCAGCCAGCTGCTCGACAAGGTGTGGGGCGACCATGTGGTGATCGAGGAACGCACGGTCGATGTCCACGTATTGCGCTTGCGCAAAGCCTTGAAAGAGGCGGAAAGCCTGATCAAGACCGTGCGCAGCGTCGGCTACATGTTGTCTGAAAAGTAAAGCTTGACTCTATGAATCCGAAATTGCTGTTCTGGGTACCGGCCGCCTTGCGCATGGTGCTGGCGCTGCTGGGCGTGGCCGTCGTCTGGTATCTGTTTGGCGCCACGTATGCGCTGGGCATCGCCTTCGTGCTGATGGCCATGATGGTGTTCGTGCAGCTGTCGTATCTGTTCCAGCTGAGTAACTGGCTGGACAATCCGCAAAGCGCCAAGCTGCCCGACGGCTGGGGCGCCTGGACCAGCATTTTCGCGCGCCTGTACCGCATGCGCCGCGACGACGAGAAAAACCAGGCCGAGCTGACGGAATGGCTGGCGCGTTTCCGCCAGGCCATGCACCTGCTGCCCGACGGCGTCGTCATCATGGACGACGTGCTGTTCCTCGAATGGTGCAACCCGGCCGCCGAGAAACACCTGGGGCTCACGCACGAGCGCGACAAGGGCATGCGCGTGACCAACCTGATCCGCAGCCCCGAGTTCATGGATTACATCATCCTGGGCCGCTACGACCAGCCGCTGACGATCACCTTCCGCAACCGCAAGCTGATCGTGCAGATCATTCCATTCGAGAACCGCCGCCAGATCCTCGTCACGCACGACGTGACGGAGACGGAACGCATCGAAATGATGCGCCGCGACTTCATCGCCAACGCGTCGCACGAACTGCGCACGCCGCTCACCGTCATCGTCGGCTTCCTGGAAATCGCTTCCGCCGAGCTGGATCTGGACGCCACCACGCGCGCCTCCCACCTCAAGCTGATGACGGAGCAGGGCCACCGCATGCAGCATCTGATCGAGGACATGCTGACCCTGTCGCGCCTGGAGTCGGTCGACTACCCGCTGCGCCCCGAGCCCGTGGATATCAAGAAACTGATGCAGCAAGTCTTGCGCGACGCCAAGGGCTTGTCAGCCGGCAAGCATGAGGTGACCATGGAATGCGACGGCCCTGACGTGCTGGGCAGCTATGACGAGCTGTACAGCGCCTTCGGCAACCTGGCGTCGAACGCCGTGCGCTACACGCCGGCCGGCGGCACCATCACCCTGCGCTGGCAGGATGGGCCGGCCGGACCGCAATTCATCGCGCAAGATACGGGCATCGGCATCAGCCAGGAGCATATTTCGCGCCTGACGGAACGTTTCTACCGCGTCGACAAGAGCCGTTCGCGTGAAACCCAGGGCACGGGCCTGGGCCTGGCCATCGTCAAGCACGTGCTGCTGCGCCATGGCGGTACCTTGGCCATCCAGTCCGTGGCCGACAAGGGCAGCAGCTTCATCGTCAGCATGCCCAAGTCCGTCGTCACGCCGCTGCAGGGCGAATTGCTGGTCAAGTAAGCGAGGGAAGGGGAGGACTTCTTCCCTGTTTCCTCTGCGACTAGTGCAAGGTTGGCATAAGTCGTTACAATCAGGCCATGACTTTAATCAACACCTCTTTTCGCCACGCTGGCGCGCAACAACTGGCCCAGTCGCTGCAGGCTGCGCGCCACGATACTTTATCGCTGTTCGACTGTTACGTTACTGCCGGCCTGGACGTGGTGGCCGGCATGCCCCGTCATCCGCGCCTCAATCCGCCTTTGTGGCAACTCGCACAGATCGCCTGGTTTGCCGAGTGGTACATCCTCCGCGAAGCCGCCTCCAGCCATCCGGCCGACGCCATTTATAACTCGCTGCTGACGCGCGGCGACGACTTGTTCGACGCCAACATGGTGGCGCACCGCGAACGCTGGAAGCTGGAATTGCCCAGCCCGGGCGCCGTCAAGACGTATTGCCGCGAAGTGCTCGACCGGGTGCTCGATAAACTGTCGCGCGAAGCCAATGTCGACAGCGCCCTGGCGCCGTACCGTCTGGCCTTGGCGCACGAAGACTTGTGTGGCGAGGAAATGCTGGCCGGCCTGCAATGGCTGGGCCTGGAAGCACCGGAATCGCTGGCTGCCAGCCCGGCCTTGCCGCCAGGCGCGGGCGAGATTGCTTTTCCAGGTGGCACCATCGAACTGGGCTCGCCGCGCGGGGCCGGGTTTGCCTTCGACAATGAATCGCCGCCTTATGCCTGCTACGTGCCGCCGTTTTCCATCGATGCCTGCGCCGTCTCGAACGCCCAGTTTGCCGATTTTGTCGCCGACGGCGGCTACCAGAACCGCCAGTTCTGGAGCGCGGCCGGCAGCGCCTGGCTGATGCAGCAGGAGCGCTCGTCGCCCCTGTACTGGCTGCGCGAAGCAACACAATGGCGTACCATGCGCTTCGGCCAGCGCACGACCTTGCCGCCGAACGAGGCCGTGCGCCATATCAACCTGTATGAAGCGCAGGCGTACTGCGCCTGGGCGGGGCGCCGCCTGGCGACCGAGGCGGAATGGGAGTATGCTGCGCTGTCCGGCCACCCGCGCTTTCACTGGGGCCAGGTGTGGGAGTGGACGGCGACGCCGTTCGAACCGTATCAGGGCTTTGCGGTCGATGCCTGGCGCGAATATTCGGCGCCGTATTTCATGCAGCACCAGGTGCTGCGCGGCGCCGCCTTCGCCACGCCGCCGCGCCTGCATTCGCCCCGCATGCGCGCTTTCCACGCGCCCGAACGGGGCGACGTCTTTGCCGGCCTGCGCACTTGCGCCTGGTAACGGCGCAGAGAGTAGCAACCATTTCAGGAATTCTTTTGAGTACAGATAACGCCCCGCAGTTCATTCCCAAACGCATCACGCCCACGCCGGAGCAGGTCGCCATCCAGACGGCGCAAAAGAAGGTGGTCTTGATCGACGCCAATGCCGGCGCGGCCAAGACGACGACCCTGGCCCTGCGCCTGGCCGAAGCGCTGCACCGGGGACGTGCGCCCGAACGCATGCTGGCCCTCGTCTTCACGGAAGCGGCGCGCGTGGCCCTGCGCCAGCGCCTGCTGGAAGTAGGTGTGCCGCTCGGTGTCGTCAAGCGCCTGACGGTAGACACCTTCGACGCCTTTGCCGCCAAGGTGCTGTTGCAGCTGGAAAACATGCAGGTGGCAGCCATGCGCAGCGATGAAGAGCTGCGCCCGATTGCCTGGGAAGCGCTGGAAGTCGTGTCGGAAAAATATGCTCACCGCTATCCGCTGGAAATCAACACGACGAACGGGGCCATCGCCGAATTCTTGAAATTGCAGTTGCGCACCAAGGCGCGCCTGGATTTCCAGAATCCCGACTTCGAAAGCAATTCCCTGGACGACAACCTGGAGCTGCTGGGCATGTCGCGCACGCATTACCTGTGGCTGCGCGAATATGAAGGCTTGCGCGGCGCCGACACGGGCGACATCCAGTTCCGCGCGCCGTTCGACGCCACCTACGACCTGGTGCGCATGCTCGACGGCGACGAGCCGCTGCGCCAGCAATTGCCGGCCTTCCAGATCATCGTGGCCGATGAATTGCACGATTTGAATGAAGCATCGTTCCGCCTGCTGACCATGCTGATACGCCGCGGCAACGCGTTTTTCTGCGGCGCCGGCGACAAGGATCAAGTCATTTACACGTGGTCGGGCGCCGACCACCGCTTTCTGCGCCAGCGCTTCGAGCAGGAATTCCCCACCTTGCAGCGCTTGCCGCTGACCGCATCCTACCGTTACGGCCCGCAGCTGGCGCAGGCCGTGGGCGTGCTGAAAAACAAGCCCAGCGTGTCGGCCCTCACGCGCGCCACCCACATCGAGCTGCTCGAATATGACCACGCGCAGCCGCAGGCGTGCAGCGCCCAGCTGATCGCCGCGCTTGAACACGCGCATGCGGGCACGACGGCCATTTTGCTGCGCGACCGCGACCAGGCCATCCGCGTGGAAACGGCGCTGTTCCAGAGCGGCATCGCGTATGGGCTGGTGGACATGAACAGCTATCTGCTGAGCCTGGAAGTGCTGATGCTGCGCGGCATGGTCGCCATCGCCCGCAAGGACTTGCATGCGATCAAGAGCGGCCCGCGCCGCGGCGAAATCCTCGAAGCCCTGGTGGCGTTCGCGGAAATCCCGTTTACACGCGCGGAACTGCAGCAAGCCAAGGCCGACGTGGCCAACTATCCCGACTTGCTGGAAGGCTTCTTGACGAACCAACTGGCCAAGTCGCAGAACCAGGACAAGGCGGCGCTGACCCTGGCCGCCGTCGATTATCTGCGTGCGCTGCCTCCCGATGCGCTGGCGGGCGATGCGCTGCAGCACATCTTTGGCTTGATGCAGCTGGAACAGACGGCGCGCCGCATCTACGTCGATCCGGCTCAGGCGCGGGTTGTCGCCCGCTCCCTGCACGGTTTTATCGCCGTGTGCAGCGAAGCGGGCGTGGCGCTGGGCGGCTTTGCCGGCTGGCTGGGCGAGATGGAAGAGGCCGTGACGGTCTCGACCGGCAAGGCCAAACTGGTCATCGCCTGCATCGACCAGATCAAGGGCCTCGAATACAATCACGTGATCTTGCCCTACCTGGCCGTCGACGAATTCCCGCGCAGCAAGACCGACCCGCTGGAAGAAGAAAACCGTTTCTACGTGGCCGCCACCCGCGCGCGCGACAGGCTCACCTTGCTCACGCCGGAAGACCCTGCTTACCGGAGCCGCTACATCGCCGCCCTGCAGCTGAAACAGAGGATTGTTGCGCCGAAGTCATAGATCTTTTGCCGCGTGGCCGCTTTTTGCGAAAGACGAAAGCGGGCATACTGGACTGGTGTGATTGAAAGCAATCTAACCAGACAGGAGTGAAGCATGAAGATTTTCTTGACAGGCGCGGCAGGTTTCATCGGCAGTTCCATCGCGGCGGGCCTCGTGCGCGCCGGCCACCAGGTGACGGGCCTCGTACGCAAGCCAGAGCAGGTGGCCGAGCTGGCCAAGGTCGGTGTGTTGGGCGTGCACGGCGATTTGAACGACTGCGCATTGCTCATCGAACAGGCGAAGGCGGCGGACGCCGTCATCAATGCGGCCAGCAGCGACCACCGGGGCGCCGTCGAGGCGATCCTTGAAGCGCTGGCCGGCACCAACAAAGTGTTTCTGCACACGAGCGGCTCGTCCATCGTGGGCGATGCGTCGGGCGGCGAGGGCACGGAACAGATTTACTTTGAAGACAAGCTGCCGGCGCCGACGGCCGACAAGGCGGCCCGGGTCGCCATCGATGACCTGGTGCTGGCCAGCGCAGGCCAGGGCGTGCGCGCGAGCGTGCTGTGCAACACTTTGATCTACGGCCATGGCGCCTTGCCGCGCGACAGCGTGCAGCTGCCCCGCTTATTGAAACAGGCGCGCAAGAGCGGCATCGTGCGCCATGTGGGTCCGGGCCGTAACATCTGGTCCAACGTGCACATCGACGACGTCGTCAGCCTGTATCTGCTGGCGCTGGAAAAGTCGCCCGCCGGCACCTTTTACTTCGTCGAATCGGGCGAAGCGGCTTTCCGCGACATGACGGCCGCCATCGCCACCGCACTGGACTTGGGTCCCGCGCAGGACTGGCCGTTGCCCGAGGCCATTGCCGAATGGGGCTACGAGATGGCTTCCTACGGCCTCGGTTCCAACAGCCGCGTGCGCGGCGAGCGGGCACGCAAGCTGCTGGGCTGGCAGCCACAGGGAACGTCCGTGCTGGCATGGATCGAGAACGATATGCTTAAGCCGCCGCACGCCACCGCCGGTTGATGCAGCTCAGCAAAACAGCACCAGTGTGCGCTAGCGAACGGTGCTGTTTTGCGATCGGGAGTATGATGGCTTTGCTTGGTTGAGACGCACTGCCGTGAAGTTGGCGGCATGTTCGATCTTCCAGCAGGTCAGCCGGTCGCCTCAAGGATCGGCACCAGATTTCCGCCGCCGGCGCCGTTTGCGCTCTGCGGCTGTGCACTGCAACTCCAGGTCGCGGTGTGTGCTGCGAACCCCTTCAAGGCCGGCCTAGCCGGTCTTTTTTTTGCCTGTTTTTTGTCTGTTGTTTCTGCCGTTGCGCCATTCACCGCCACCTGTCCGCCATTCGCCGAAGCGCTGTTTTCGCGCGCCCGAAATCCGCGTATCTTTACGATCAACCAACTTCAAGGGGTGACCGTGAAACCTGAACCAGCGTATTACCGCCGTACCCAGCTGCTGTGGGGCGTGCTGCTGATCGCCATCGGCGCCATCATCCTGCTGGACCGGCTCGATGTGATCTATCTCCATGACTACTATGCACTATGGCATTATTGGCCAGTGATACTGGCCGTCTTCGGCCTCAACAAGCTGCTCACGCCCGTGTCCGCCAAGCAGGTGCTGAGCGGCCTGTGGCTGATCTTCTTCGCCGCCTGGTGGTATGTGTCGTATGAAGAACTGTGGAACTTGAATTTCTACAATAGCTGGCCCGCCTTGCTGATCGCCTGGGGCGTGGGCCTCGTGCTCGAACCGCTGTTGAACAAACATTTTATTGCCTACCGGGAGTCCGAGCATGAAAAATAGACCGCCGCTGCACTCGCCATCGCAGATCGTGCTGGGCGTCATCGTCATCGGCCTGGGGCTGCTGTTCCTGCTCGATAACCTCGGCTTCATCAATGTGCGCTATACCTTCCGCTTCTGGCCCACCATCCTCATCATTTTCGGCTTGCTGAAAATATCGCAAAGCCATTCCCGCTCCGGCCACATCGTCGGCGGCGTGATGGTCTTGCTGGGCCTGAGCTGGACCTTGAAAGCCATGGGCTTGTTCTATATCAACTGGAGCATGCTGTGGCCGCTGCTCATCATTGCCGCCGGCGTGGCCGTCGTGTCGAAATCCCTGCCCGGCGGGCGGCAGCGCCAGCGCCGCCGGCACTTTGCCGCGCCGCCCGATGCCAGCGCCGCGCCTGATTTCTTCGGCCAGGCCCGCAATGGCGCCGTATCGCTCGACAAGGAAGCCGCCGATGCGACTGCAGCGCCCAGCACCGGCGGCCAGGCGGACGACGACAGCATCATCGAAGTGACGGCCATCCTGGGCGGCTACGTGCGGCGCGTATCGTCGCAGCGCTTCAGGGGAGGCGATATCAACGTCATCATGGCAGGCTGCGAAATTGACTTGCGCCAGGCATCGATCGAAGGCGAAGCCGTGCTCAACGTATTTGCCCTGTGCGGCGGCGTCACCATCAAGATCCCGCCCGACTGGAGCGTGGTCCTGCAGGGCACGCCCATCCTTGGCGGCTTCGAAGAAAAGACCATCGTGCCGCCGAACCAGAACAAGCGTTTGTACGTGACGGGCTACGCCATCATGGGCGGCCTGGAAATCCGCAACTAGGCGCGCATGTCCGGACCCTTGTCGAAGCGGCGCGGCGCCGTGGTGGTGTTCCTGGTCTGCATCGCGCTGGGCCTGGCCCTGGCCTCCATCTTGGCCAGGGTGGCGCACGCGCCCTGGCTCAATGCGATGCTGCTGGTGGTACCCGCCACGCTCGTGTATGCGATCGGCTCGGGGTTTTCCGCGTTTTATTTGTGCCGCGCCTATCCCTTGCACGCCCGCCATCCGTTCGCCATTGCCAGCGTGATGGGCGTGGCGGCCCTGTTCGCGGGCTTGCTGTGGGCGACCCTGCTGCAATTTTTGAACAGCGTCAGCCTGTTGACGGAACAGCACTGGCTGGGCGTGAACCTGACGCCATCGCTGCTGGCCCTGTTCTTCGGCCTGGGCGCGCTGCTGTATTGCCTGGCCGCCGCCGTCCATTATCTGCTGCTCGAATTCGTGCGCGCCAGGATGGCCGAGCAGCGGGGCCTGGAAGCGCAGCTGATGGCGCAGGAAGCGCAACTGCGCATGCTGCGCACGCAGATCGATCCGCATTTCCTGTTCAACAGTCTGAACTCCATCAGCGCCCTGACGTCTATCGATGCGGCGGGCGCGCGCCAGATGACGGTGCAACTGGCCAGTTTCTTTCGCCAGAGCCTGAGCCTGGAAGCGCACAAGCACATCACCGTGCAAGAGGAACTCGTGCTGATCCGCCACTTTCTCGCCATCGAACAAGTGCGTTTCGGCGCGCGCCTGCAGGTGGCGGAAAGCATCGACACTGCCGCGCTGGCGTGTCTGTTGCCGCCCATGCTGATACAGCCGCTCGTGGAAAATGCCGTCAAGCATGGTATCTGCGGCTTGACGGAGGGCGGCCTGATCGCCATCGAGGTCCGGCGCGCAGGCAGCTTGCTGCAGATCGCCGTGCGCAATCCCGTCGATGCGGATCAGGGGCCGGCGCGCGGCAACGGCGTGGGCCTGGAGAATGTGCGCCAGCGCCTGGCCGGTGCGTATGGCCACGAAGCGGGCGTGCATTGGGCGCGGCGCGGCGCGGCGTTTGAAGTAACGCTATCGATGCCGGCACAGACCGGCGACACGGAGGAAGCATGATGCAATCAAGAATGCGGGTGGCCATCGTCGATGACGAATTACTGGCGCGCAGCGTGCTGCGCGAATACCTGGCACGCCATGACGATATCGAGATCGTCGCCGAGTGCGCCAACGGCTTTGACGCCGTCAAGGCCATCGCGGAACTGGAACCGGAGCTGGTGTTCCTCGACATCCAGATGCCGCGCCTGGACGGTTTTGAAGTGGCCGAATTGATCGGCGCGAAGACAAAGTTGATCTTTGTCACGGCCTACGACCAGTACGCCTTGAAAGCGTTCGAATGCCATGCGCTCGACTATCTGCTCAAGCCGTTCAGCGAACAGCGCTTCGACCAGGCGCTGGCCCATGCGCGTGCCCACCGCAGCATGCCCGAGACTGTACAAACGCTGGTGCGCGAAGCGGCCACGCGCGCCGCGCCCCTCGACCGCGTGCTGATACGCGACGGCGCCAAGGTCCACGTCATCGCCAGCGCGCGCATCGACTACATCGAGGCGCAGGACGATTACATCAGCATCCGTTCCGAAGGCAAGTCCTATCTGAAAAGCCAGCGACTGTCGGAGCTGGAGACCCAGCTTGATCCCGCCAAGTTCCTGCGCGTGCACAGGTCGTATCTGCTCAATATTGACGGCATCCGCCGCATCGAGGCGGCAACGAAAGACAGCCACGTGGCCATCCTGCGCGATGACACGCGCATTCCCGTGAGCAAGGCGGGCTACCAGAAGCTGAAGTTACTGGTTGGCTAGCTGCACATCCCACCACGTGGGTAGCAGCTGGCGTATTTCCGGGCGCGAAAAACGGTCGTCGATCAGGTAGACGACGCCCTTGTCCGACTGCGTGCGGATCACCCGGCCTGCCGCCTGCACCACCTTTTGCATGCCCGGATACAGATACGTGTAGTCGTAGCCGGCGCCGAAGATGTCGCCCATGCGCTGGCGGATCTGCTCGTTGACGGGATTGATCTGCGGCAAACCCAGGGTGGCGATGAAGGCGCCGATCAGGCGCGCACCGGGCAAGTCGATGCCTTCGCCAAACGCGCCGCCGAGCACGGCAAAGCCGATGCCGCGCGTGTCCAGGCCGAAACGTCCGAGGAATTGCGCGCGGGCACTGTCATCCATGCGGCGCGGCTGTTGCCACAGGGGCACGTCCGGATAATGCTGGGCGAACAAGTGGGCCGTCTTTTCCATGTAGTCGAAGCTGCTGAAGAAGGCCAGGTAGTTGCCCGGCGTTTCCGCGTATTGCTTCGCCATCAGCTGGGCGATGGGCAGCAAGGAGGCGGCGCGGTGCTGGTAGCGCGTGGAAATCGTGTCGGCCACGCGCACGGACAATTGTTCCGCCTGGAATGGCGATTCCACGTCGACCCAGGCCGTGTCGGCCGGCATGCCCAGGGTGTCGCTGTAGTAATTCCACGGACTCAGGGTGGCGGAAAACAGGGCCGTGCTGTGACTGGCCGCGAAGCGTTCCTTGAGAAACGGCGCCGGCACGATGTTGCGGATGCAGACGGTGGAGCCCGTCTCCGTTTTGCTGACGTCGAACAGCGAATGTTCGCCGAAGCTTTCCGCCAGGCGGTTGATCAGCAGCACGTCAAAGTAAAAGCGCTGCAAGTCTTCGTCCAGGGCCGTGGCATGTTCGGCCATGTAGTCGCCGATGGCCGTCGCCACGCCTTGCAGGGCGCCAAAGAATTTCTCGGGCAAGGCCGCATGCACGTGGTAATCGCCATCCTGCTCTTTCAACAAAGCCGTCCACTGGCGCGACAGGCGGTCGAGCGGCTTTTTCAAGGTGTCGGGCGCGAACTTGCGCAGCATCTTCAGGTCGATCTGCGCCAGTTCGGCGGTATACATGCTGCGCGCGCGCGACACCATATTGTGCGCTTCGTCGACCAGCACATTGACTTTCCAGTCGTGGGCCAGCGTCATGCCGTACAGCATGGCGCTGAGGTCGAAATAGTAATTGTAGTCGCCGATGACGACGTCACTCCAGCGCGCCAGCTCCATGCCCAGGTAATAGGGGCAAATACCTTGCTGCAAGGCGATGGCGCGCACGGCTTCCTTGTCGAGGATCAAGCCGCTGGCCAGCGCCACCTCGCGCGCCAGTGGCAGGCGGTCGTAAAAACCCTTGGCCAGCGGACACGATTCGCCATGGCAGGCTTTGTCCCGATGTTCGCAGGCGCTGGTCTTGGCGCTCAATTCCAGCACGCGTAGCGGCAGCAGCGGCGCGCTGTCCTTGAGGATGGCGCAGGCGTCGAGCGCCATCTGGCGGCCGGGCACCTTGGCGGCCAGGAAAAACAGTTTATCGAGGCCATGTGCGGCCGTCGCTTTCAACATGGGGAACAGGCTGCCCACCGTCTTGCCGATGCCGGTCGGCGCCTGCGCCAGCAAGCCGCAGCCGCGGCTGCTGGCCTTGTACATGGCTTCGGCCAGCTGGCGCTGGCCCGGGCGAAAGTCCGCATGGGGAAAGGCCATGGCCGTGAGTTGTGCGTCGCGGCTGGCGCGGTGCGCCATTTCCTGCTCGGCCCAGTCGAGGAACAGCGCGCAATGCTGTTCGAAGAAGGTGCGCAGCGCCTCGGCCGTGCACTCCTCGTGCATGACGGTTTCCTTCTGGCTCACGATATCGAAATACACGAGCGCCACGCGCAGCATGGGCAAGTTCAGTTGCTGGCACAGCAAGTGGCCGTAGATGCGCGCCTGCGCCCAGTGCAACTGGCGATGGTTGGCGGGCATGGCGTCCAGTTCACCCCGGTAGGTCTTGATCTCTTCCAGCTGGCGCCGCGCCGGGTCGTAGCCATCGGCGCGGCCCCGCACGTGCAGGGGGCCGAAGTCGCCGGAAAGACTAATTTCACGCTGGTAATCATCATCGCGCCGGCCCGTCACGGT
Organism: Janthinobacterium sp. HH104; assembly: GCF_001758715.1. Taxonomy (NCBI): domain Bacteria; kingdom Pseudomonadati; phylum Pseudomonadota; class Betaproteobacteria; order Burkholderiales; family Oxalobacteraceae; genus Janthinobacterium; species Janthinobacterium sp. HH104. Next base: position 52,731 of record NZ_LRIB01000042.1, read on the forward strand.
GGCGTGGCCGGCCATGCCTTCCTGCGCCGTGGGTGAGGGCGTGAAACGCAAGTCCAGGTCGCCCACCTTGGCCGTGAATTCGCACAGCGCGCGCACGGCGATGGTGTAAGTGTTGCGGCTCATGTGGCCGCCTGCCACTGCAGGTAGCACACGCTGACGGGCATGGCGTGTTCGGCGCAATACGCGATCCAGCGCAGCTGGTTGTCTTGCAGGCGGTCGCCGGGACCCTTGACTTCGATCATGCGGTAGCGCTGTTCCTGTGGCCAGAACTGGATCAGGTCGGGAAAGCCGCTGCGGTTGCTTTTGATGTCGAGCAAGATGCGCTCGAACGCCTTCTTCAGGTGGACTGCCGGGATGCAGGCCAGCGCCAGGTCCAGCAAGCCGTCGTCCAGCACCTCCCAGCTGACGAAGGGCGAGACGATGCCGTGCTTGGCGGCAAGCGTGGCGCGGATGGCCGCGTGGTAGCGGCCGTCGTCCAGTTGCGCCAGGCAGGCGGCAAAGTCCGTGCTGCGGCGCTGGTAAAAATCGGCGCTGTGCAAGTCGGCCGGGCCACGGTGGAACGGGTGGAAGAAGGCGCCCGGCATGGGCTTGAAGATGGCGGGCCAGCACAGCAGGCCGAACAGCGAGTTGATCAGGGTGTTTTCCACGTAATACACGGGCGCATCCTCCCGCATCAAATGCTGCTGCACCACGCCTTCCACGTAGCACGCCAGTTCCGGATAGGGCAGCAGCAGGTCGATGCGCTCCACGGCGGCGGCCGCATTGGCCGCCTGCTTCGCATGGCCCAGCTTGCGCCGCAAACGGGGCGCCATGCGCAGCAGCAATTGCTGTTCCGCCTCGCTTTCCGGCGCGGCCAGGGCGATCAGCAGGCGTTCGTAGGCCGCTTGCGGCTGCTCGTCTTTTTCCAGCACGCGGATGGCGCGGCCACGCGCGCCCGGATAGCGGCAATCGGCGTAGGCACGGTAGGCGGCCAGCCAGTCCTGGCATTTTTCCAGGTGCTGGGCGATCTGGAAGCGCAGCTTATCGCGCCGGCTGGCCAGCCAGGTATTGTCCTCGGACAAGGGCAACGCAGCCAGTTCCTGCAGCACTTCGTCGGCCGGCACGCTGTCGTTGTAACGTTCGCGGCACTGGTGCAGCACTTCATAGTGCTCGATATCCTGGCGCGTGCGAAACCCGCGCGACTGCGGCGAGAATTCCACTTTTTCGTATTGATACACGCCAAGGTCGGACAGCACGAATTCCGACCAGTCCTGGTGATAGTTGCCAAAGTAAATCAGGCGCAGGCGGTCGCACAGCACTTGCAAGCCGATGCGGTACAGCACGTCGGTGCAGGCTGGATGCCAAGCGGAAAACGGTTTACTTTCCCCATGCTGCTCGCGCAAGGCGTCCAGCTGCTCGGCCTTGCGCGCCGCTTTCAGCGGGGCGGCGAGGGCGAAGGCCTGGACGATTTCTGCTTTCAGCAGCAGTTCGAACAGTTCATCGAGCGAGATCGCTGGATCAGCCTCGACCCAGCCCGTGGCCAGCAAGGGCAGGGCGGCCGCGCGCGCGTCGCCGATTTCCGGGTAATTGAGCTTGCTGGCGCGAAACAGGCAGCCCTTGCGCATGACGAGGCGCACGAACAGGGCGCGCGACGGCTGCGGCAGTGCGCTGAAGGCGGCGATGAACTGCGTTTCTTCAACGCTCAGCAGATCGGCGTAACGCGCGCTGATCCAGTTCAGCACGTCCTGGAAATTATCCAGATAGTACAGGGGATTTTCCAGGACTCTCAACATGGGGGCAATAGGGCAAGGTGAACGGTTTTACTGTGTTTATATACAGTTTAAACCTTCAGCCGCCGCTTGCCCAGTGATTTTATGTTCAGTCAGCCGTGCTGTAGGCAAAATAGCTGTCGAACTTTTCACAGGGAATCAGTTCTGCGCGCAGGCTGGCCAGTTCTATATCGGTCAGCAATCCCCGATGCGTTTCCGTGCGTCCCTTCGGCAGCGCCACCTCGTAATCGATGATGTCCCTGGCCAGCAAGGCGTGCAACACTTCGGCTTGCCGCGCCGTCAGGTAGCGCGCGTGCGTGCCCAGGGTTTTTGCCAGTTGCTCCTTGAATGCTTCGTCGCTGACGTCGTTGTACGTATCCTGGTCCGCCATGCTGTTCAACAACATGTGAACCATGAAATCTTGCAGGTTTTTTGCCAGGTACTGGGCTTCATTCTCGTCATGCCACAGCAGCACGATGGGCATCTCGCCGTCTTGCTCGCTTGACGCGAAAAAGCAGTAGTGGTCGCCCGCACCCGTTTGCGCGAAAGGGATGAACTGGAAGGCGGGATCGATCTGCCGGTAATCGTCCGTATCCAGCAAGGTTTCCGCTTCCGCGGCGACGGCCTCGATGTTGAGCAATTCGAAATCATCCGCATGCAGCAGCAGGGTGGGCCGCTCCGTCAATGTGGGATAGACCAGCTTGTACCAGTCGGGGCCGTATTCGCCCACGGCCAGCATGCCGTCGCGCTCCAGCTGCCGATACAATGCGGGATAGGTGAAGCCGTGCTGCTGTTCAATTTCTGACAGTGTCATGTTTGCCCCGTTAAACGTGATTCGTCTGGGCATGATAGCCGAGGCCGTGTCTCGCACGCTTCACGGCAGCAACGACGGACATCATTAATAAACATTTAAGTTTGCTTATGTGGCATGGTCACGTATGCTTGCCAGACTAACATCCGCCGAACCCGCATGAAAAACATCATCCTGATTTCCGCCGCCTGCCTGCTGGCGCTGCTGTCGACCATCGGCGCCTCGCTGCCATACCCGATCCTGCCACCCCTGTTCGCGGCCGAGGCGCCGAATGCCTTCAACAATTTCCTGGGCTTGCCGTCGAAATTGCTGTTCGGCCTGGCGCTGACCATCAACCCGCTGGGCTTGCTGATCGGCTCGGCCTTGCTGGGGCCCTTGTCCGACCGTTATGGCCGCCGCCCTTTGCTGATGCGCACGGCCGTGGGCGCCGCCATCGGCCACGCCATCACGGCCTGGGCGCTGGTGATCCAGTCCTACCCTCTGTTCATCGTGGCCCGTTTCATCACGGGTTTGCTGGAAGGGAACGGCGCCGTGGCGCGCGCCATGCTGGCCGACCAGTTGACGGGGCCGCTGCGCCTGCGCGCCATGTCGTGGCTGAACGGCGCGTTTTACCTGGGCTGGCTGGTGGGCCCGATCCTGGCGGGCGCGACCCTGCATTGGGGTGTGACGGTACCGTTCTGGATTGCCGCCGCCGCCCTGATGCTCGTCGCCGTGCTGGTGGCCGTGGGTTTACAGCGTGAAACGCCCTCGCTATTGACGACGTCGTGGTGGCAAGTGGCGCGCGACCGCCATTCGCTCAATTTGCTGCGCCATGAGGAGCTGCGCACCCTGTTCATCGTGCAATTGGCGTTTACGTGCGGCGTGGCCAGTTTTTACGAGTTCTATCCGCTGTGGCTGGTCGAGACGGCCAATTACCATGCACAGGAGATTGCCTGGGTGAATGTGGGCCTGTGCGGCACGATGACCATCACGTCCTTGCTGGCGGGCGGTCCCAGCCGCCATGCGCCGCTGCTGCGGGCCTGCTGGTATGCGTGCGGCGTGGCGCTGGCCGTAGGGATATTGGCGCTGGGTAATATCTGGGTGGGCATCGCCGCCATCGTGCTGTTCGGCATTCCGAATGCCCTGTACAACACGGTGATACAGGGCTGGTGCGCCGAGCGCTTCAGCGCGCACGGACAGGGCGCCGTGATGGGTTTGCTGGCCACGACGTTTTGCATCGCCAACATCGTCGTCGCCCTCAGCGGCTCCGTGCTGACCCTGATCGATACGCGGCTGATCCTCGTCGCAGGCGCCTTGTCCGCCGCCTGGGCCGCGTGGCGCATGGTGGCCTGGCGCCGCCAGCTGGACGGCGCCGTCGAGGCGAAGGCATGCCAGGATTTCTGCAGCTAGGCGCTGCCTATCTTTCGGGGGGAGGGAGGGGGGCGAATACCGGACCCTGCCGGTGAATTCTTGTAGGTGGTAGGTCGGATTAGCGCGCATGCGCGTAATCCGACATCACCATTAACGCCAACAATGCGTCGGATTACTTTTTGGCAGCCTTCGGCTTGGCCGCCGGCGCTGCTTTTTCAGGCGCAGCAGTGGCACCGGTCGTGGCTTTTTCCGTGGCCTGCGCCACTTGCGCGCTGGCCTTGGCGATCTGCTCTTCGACGGTCTTCACGGCCTGTTTCGTGGCCTTGGTCACTTGCTCGTAGCCGAGGAAGGCATTGTCGATGGCGGCCTTGACGATGGCGACGGCGTTTTCCGAGCCTGGGGGCACGTTTTTCGTGACGTCGTAGATCAGGGCGCTCAGATTGCTTTTCGCTTCGGCCACGTGGGCTTCTGCGGCCGTGGTGAATTCCGTGTGGATTTCCTTGATGATGTCGTCGAGTTGCTGTTTATACGCTTTGGCGCCGGCCACGCCCGGTTGCAGCTGGGCAGCGGCGGCGGCCATGGCGGCCTTCGGATCCTTGGCCTGGCTGATTTCCTTGCCGGCGGCGATGCCATCCTCGATGCCGGACTTGGCGGTGGCCATGTTCAACGCCAGCACCTGTTCCACGCCTTGCACGGCCTTCGAGGTGAGGGTGTTGAAGGTCATCAGCTGGAATTCAAACAGGGCCTTGGTGGCCGTTGCGAATTGTTCGGGATTCGTAAACATGTGGTCTCCTCGGTTTGAATAGATACGTTCTTATCGTTCCATACTCTTTCGACGCCGCAATGCCATCGCTTGCAATCAAGCCGGTGCCCCCGTGTGGTCATGGCCCCATTATTTAACAAGCGCCGGTTTTTCGCAACGGCTATCTTTGTACGGTCCCGAGGCCAGTTCCCAGCCAAATCCCAGGGTCGATTGGGCGCACGACAGGGTGCCGTCGATCTTGCTGCGCCATTTGTACCAGGGGGCAGGTCCGGCCATTGTGCAGGCGCACACTGCCAGCAAGGCCGTGGCGATCAGGTATTTCATGGGTGCTCCGAAAGAATGCTTGCGGGCATTGTAGCGCGCTTGCCGTTCAGGGCGCGGGCGATTGCGGCGCCACCGCGGGCAGCTGCAGGGTGAAGGTGGTGCCGCTGGCGTCGCCCGTGCTGCTGGTGGCGTCGATATGGCCGCCCAGCACGCCCGTGATGATGTTGTGCGCCACATGCAGGCCCAGGCCCGAGCCGCCCGAACCGAGCTTGGTCGTGAAGAAAGGGTCGTAGACGTGCACGAGGTCGTCGGCGGCGATGCCCACGCCCGTGTCGGCGATGGACATGGTGATCGTCTTGCCGTCGTCGCTGCCGCGCGCCCTGATGTGAATGGCGCCTCCGCTGCGGCCCTCGAAGGCGTGGCGCAGGCAGTTTTCCAGCAGGTTGCTCAGCACCTGGCCCAGCGGACCCGGATAGCTATCCATGGCCAGGCCCTCAGGCACGTCCTGCGTCAGCGTCAAGCCGGCCGCCTTGAGCTGCGTGGACAGGGGCAGCATCAGCTCGGCCACGAACTGGCGCAGCAGGAAGTGGCGGCGCTGCGAGCTGGCGCGGTCGACGGCGATCTGTTTGAAGCTCGAGACGAGGTCGGCGGCGCGCTGCAGGTTGCGCAGCATGATGGCGTCGGCCTCGCTGGCCTGCGTCAGGTAGGCGCCCAGTTCGGAGCGGCGCAAGCCGTCGAGGAAGCTGGCCTGGATTTCGCGCGTGCGTTCGGCCATCGTGGTGGCCACCACCAGGCCGTTGCCGATCGGCGTATTGAGTTCATGCGCGATGCCGGCCACCAGCGCGCCGAGCGCGGCCAGCTTGTCGCGGCGCACCAGTTCCTCCTGCGTGATCGACAGGTTTTCCAGTGCGGCGGCCAATTCGCGGTTCGTCTGTTCCGAGTGTTCCTTGGCCTGCGTCAGGGCCGCCGTGCGTTCGGCCACCAGCTCTTCCAGGTGGGCGCGGTGGCGCTCCAGTTCGCGCTCGTGGCGCATGCGGCCAATCGCAATGCCGGCCAGGTCGGTCGCCGTGTCGATCAGCTCGAGGTCGCGCGCATCGGGCTTGCGCACATCGCGGTAGTACATGGCGAAGGAACCGAGTACGGCGCCATCCTGGCCGAAGATGGGGCGCGACCAGCAGGCGCGCAAGCCGAACGGCGCGGCCAGTTCGCGGTAGGGCGCCCACAGCGGATCGCACATGATGTCGCTGACCACCACCGGTTCGCGCAGGAACATGGCCGTGCCGCAAGAACCCACGCCGGGGCCGATGGCCACGCCTTCGAGCAGGGCCATGTAGTCTGGCGGCAGGCTGGGGCCGGCCGCGCTGTGCATGTGGACGCCATCGTCGTCGAGCAGCATGATGGAGCAGAGCACGCCGCGCGACTGGCCTTCGATTAACAGCAGCAGCTGGTTCAGGGTCGGGATCAGCGGCGCGCCCTTGGCGACCATTTCCAGCAGGGCGCTCTGGCCCGAGCGCATCGCTTCGGCGAGGTTGCGTTCAGTCAAGTCGATGATGCGCGCATGCACGAGCTGGCGGCCCGGCACGGACAGGCGCATCAGCCGGATTTCGCAGGCGATCGGGCGGCTGTCGCGATGGCAGCAGCTGGCGCGGAAGACGACGATCTTGCCTTGCAAGGTATCGCGGATCTTTTCTTCCAGCAGCTGCGGCGAGGCGCGGCCGTCGCTCTGATGCTGGGGGAACAGCGGCTCCATGCCGCCTTGCAGCAGCTCGGCCAGCGGCATGCCGAACAATTCTTCGGCCAGGTGGTTGGCGTCGATCAGCAGGCCGTTGTCGATATCGAACAGCAGCACGGCGTCGGGCGAGCCGGCCAGGATCGAGTGGTAATTGACTTCCAGCGTTTGCGGATGCAGGGGGCGCGGCGGCGTGGCCGCACGCGGCGCGGGCGCCTCGGCCTTGTGCAGCGCCAGTTCCATGAGGATTTTTTCTGCCACGTCGCGCGCGTTGAAGGGCATCTTGATGTAGTCGGAGGCGCCGGCGCCCACGCTGCGGCCCTGTTCCTCGGCGCTGGGCGTGGCCGACATCAGCAGCAGGGGCACGCTGTGGCGTCCGCCCGCATTGCGCAGGCGCATGCAGGTGGCGCCGATATTCGAGCCCGCCAGCGCCGCGTCGAGCAGGATCAGGTCCGTGCCGCCGGCCGCCAGTTCCACGCCTTCGTCGATATCGCCCGCCAGTCCCGTGCCCAGATTATGTCTGTCCAGCACATACAGCAGTTCGCGCACATCGTTCGGCGAATTGCTGACCAACAGCACATTGGCCCGGTCGGTGATGGAAGAAATCAACTGGTTCATGGTGTCGCGCCCTTACGCGTTTCATGGGCCTAGTATTACATCAAGGCAAGTAGGAGTAAACGATAATTCTTGATGACTCAAGGCAATGCGGATGGGTCTCGTTCACGCGGCGTTTTGTGCCGCGGGCGCCGTTGCCAGGTCGGCGCGCGCCTGTTCGATGCGCGGGTAATTATCCTCGATCCAGTCGACCAGCACGGCCAGGCGTTCTGCCGCCTCGCGTCCCAGCGGCGTGAGGCTGTATTCCACCTTGGGTGGTATCACCAAGTACGCCTGGCGCAGCACGAAGCCGTCGCCCGCCAGCGCTTCCAGGGTTTGCGCCAGCATTTTTTCGCTGACGCCGCCCACTTCCCGGCGCAGTTCGCTGAAGCGCCGGGTGCCGCTCAGCAGCAGTACCAGCACCAGCACGGCCCAGCGGCTGGTCAGGTGGCTGAGCACGGCGCGCGACGGGCAGGTGGCCGCCAGCAGGTGGGCGTCCTGGGTTTGCCGGGCGAGGGCGGCGCGCAGGCTGGCGCCGGGAGTGTCTGTGGACATGATAGTTGGCCTTGTTAAGGTGGATTGCATTCATACTTACCAAAAGGTACGTACTTACAATAAGTAAGTAATAGTCCTATTATAGGGTTTTACCACCCACGTACCAAGGAGAAATCATGATCGTCATCACCGGCGCCACAGGCAATCTGGGCCAGCACGTCATCGCCAGCCTGCTCAAATCCGTCCCCGCAGCCAATATCATCGCCGCCGTGCGCAACCCGGCCAAGGCCGCCGACCTGGCCGCCCGGGGTGTGCAAGTGCGCCAGGCCGATTACAACGATGGGGCCAGCCTCGACGCGGCGTTCAAGGGCGCAAGCAAGGTTTTGCTGATTTCGTCGAGCGAAGTGGGTCAGCGCGCGCAGCAGCACCAGAACGTCATCGATGCGGCCAAGCGCGCCGGCGTATCCCTGCTGGCCTATACCAGCGTCTTGCGCGCCGACACGTCGCCGCTGGGCCTGGCCGCCGAGCACGTGATCACGGAAGCGGCCATCCGCGCCTCCGGCCTGCCTTACAGTTTCCTGCGCAACGGCTGGTACCTGGAAAACCATACGGAACACCTGGCACCAGTGCTCGAGCATGGCGTCGTGCTGGGTGCGGCGCAAAACGGGCGTTTCTCGTCCGCCGCGCGTGCCGACTACGCAGCGGCAGCTGCCGCCGTGCTGACGGCGGCCCAGCCGCAGGCCATCTATGAACTGGCTGGCGACCAAGGGTTCACCTTGGCCGAGTACGCGGCCGAAGTGGCGCGCCAGTCGGGCAAGGCGATCGTGTACAAGGATTTGCCGCAGGCGGATTTCAAGGCGGCGCTGGTGAGCGTGGGCGTGCCGGAAGGCTTTGCCGATCTGCTGGCCGACTCCGATGCGGGCACGGCCAAGGGCGGCCTGGAAGACCATGGCAAGCAATTGAGCGCGCTGATCGGCCGTCCGACGACGAGCCTGCTTGACGCCGTGAAGGCGGCGCTGGCGAAATAAGGGGGAGGATGCCGTGGCAACGCGGCATCCGGAAATGAAAAAAGCCGCAAACTCGTGAAAGTTTGCGGCTTTTTTGCGAATTAGGTAATGGTGCCCACGAAGGGACTCGAACCCCTACACCCGAAGGCACATGGACCTGAACCATGCGCGTCTACCAATTCCGCCACGTGGGCACTGATGCTGCTTGTTGCTTACTGCTATATCTCACTACTGTACTGCGGACTACAACGAAAACAACTCGTTGCTGGTGGTGCCCACGAAGGGACTCGAACCCCTACACCCGAAGGCACATGGACCTGAACC